>CAJUBR010000003.1 GCA_910584695.1 uncultured Lachnospiraceae bacterium | reverse complement strand
GATATTTTACGGGCTTTGGAAGGAGATTTATCTCCGGTTAAATGTATGGGAATCAAGGATGGAAGCGGATGCTCCGGAAGCAATACCTGTGTGACAAGGAACGTATGGAAACGCATCGATGACAGTATACAAAGTGCAGTGGATTCCATCTATCTGAACGAGCTGGTGGAGGATAACCGCAAAATTCGCTCCTGTGCAGAGGAACCGGGTGTGAATTGTGATTTGTAGATGGAATTATTTTTAACTTTTAGTCAATGACTCCACCGCAAGCAACGGGGATCGACCCTTGCGGCAGTCGCCAAATATATGCATAAGTGCATTTGCTTGGCTCATTGCCCGCAAAAATAAAAATCATAGAAAGAGGAAAAAATATGGAAGAAAAACGTTTTATTTATTTGGATCATGCGGCAACAACTGCAGCCAGACCGGAGGTTGTGGAGGCGATGCTTCCGTACTTTACCGAAAACTTTGGAAATCCCTCCAGTGTATATACATTTTCTCAAAAAAATAAGGCAGTCATTACAGAGTGCAGGGAAAGAATTGCAGAGAGTCTTTCGGCGAAGAGTAATGAAATCTACTTTACGGCAGGTGGCTCCGAGTCGGATAACTGGGCATTGAAGGCGACTGCAGAGGCATATGCTTCAAAGGGAAAACATATTATTACAACAAAAATAGAACACCATGCTGTTCTTCATACAGCAAAGTATCTGGAAAGGAAAGGATTTGATGTTACTTATCTGGATGTGGATGAAAATGGAGTGGTAAAGCTGGAACAGTTAAAACAGGCGGTACGTCCGGATACGATTTTGATTTCCGTTATGTTTGCAAATAACGAAATCGGAACGATTCAGCCTATCAAAGAAATTGGAGAGATTGCAAAGGAGCATGGAATCATTTTCCATACGGATGCGGTTCAGGCTTACGGACAGATACCGATTGATGTAGACGAATGCCATATTGATATGTTAAGTGCCAGCGGGCATAAGTTAAACGGTCCAAAGGGGATTGGCTTTTTGTATATCCGTGCTGGGTTAAAATTAAGAAGTTTTATACATGGAGGTGCACAGGAACGTTCCAGAAGGGCGGGTACGGAGAATGTAACCGGTATCGTGGGTCTGGCAAAGGCAGTCGAAATTGCATTTGCCACAATGCAGGAGAGAACAAAAAAAGAGTGTGAGATGCGGGATTATCTGATGGAACGGATTCTTAGAGAGATTCCGTATGCCAGATTAAACGGGCATCGTACGAACCGGCTTCCCAATAATGTGAATATCAGTTTTCAGTTTATTGAAGGCGAGTCACTGCTCATCATGCTGGATATGGCAGGAATTTGTGCGTCCTCAGGTTCGGCATGTACCTCCGGTTCTTTAGACCCATCCCATGTATTACTTGCAATCGGGCTGCCTCATGAGATTGCTCATGGGTCCCTGCGTATGACAATCGGTGATGAAAATACAATGGAAGAGATGGATTATGTGGTTGAACATATTAAGGAGATTGTGACAAAGCTTCGTGCAATGTCACCGTTATACGAGGATTTTGTAAAGAAGATAGATTAACAAAAGGAGGAAAAAAATGTATAGTGAAAAAGTAATGGACCACTTCACCAACCCAAGAAATGTTGGCGAGATTGAAAATGCAAGCGGAGTAGGTACTGTGGGAAATGCAAAATGTGGAGACATTATGCGTATTTATTTTGATATTGATGAAAATCAGGTAATTCGGGATGTGAAATTTAAGACTTTCGGATGCGGTGCTGCGGTAGCTACCAGTTCTATGGCTACGGAACTTGTGAAGGGGAAGACGATATACGAGGCTTTGCAGGTTACCAATAAAGCGGTTATGGAGGCGTTAGATGGTCTTCCACCGGTGAAGGTACACTGTTCTTTGTTGGCGGAGGAAGCAATACATGCTGCTTTATGGGATTATTGTGAAAAAAATGATATCAAGATTGAGGGATTAGAAAAGCCAAAGAATGATATCAGTGAAGGGGAAGAAGAGGAAGAATATTAAACAATGAAGAAAAAAGTTGCAATCGGTATGTCCGGTGGAGTGGATTCTTCGGTTGCCGCATATCTGTTAAAAGAGCAGGGGTATGAGGTGATCGGTGTGACGATGCAGATCTGGCAGGAGGAGGATCCTCTGGCACTGGCAGAAAATGCAGGATGCTGTGGACTTTCAGCCGTGGATGATGCAAGGCGTGTTGCGGATATGCTGGGAATCCCCTATTATGTGCTGAATTTTAAAAGAGAGTTTAAAGAACATGTTATAAACTATTTTATGGATGAATATATACATGCAAGAACGCCGAATCCATGTATTGCCTGTAATCGTTATGTAAAGTGGGAGGCGTTATTAAACCGTGCAATGGAGCTTGGCTGTGATTATATCGCAACGGGGCATTATGCGAGGGTCTGTAAACTGGAAAACGGAAGGTATACACTGAGAAAATCTGCGGCGATACGGAAGGATCAGACCTATGCATTATATAATCTGACCCAGGAACAGCTTTCCAGAACGCTGATGCCGGTAGGAGAATATGATAAAGAAGAGATTCGTAAGATCGCGGAGGAAATCGGACTGTTGGTGGCGAAGAAACCGGATAGTCAGGAAATCTGTTTTATTCCGGATCATGATTATGCTTCCTATATTGAAAGAGAAACCGGGAGACATTTTCCCCAGGGCAATTTTGTAGATATAAACGGTAACATACTGGGAAGACATAAAGGATTGATCCATTATACCATTGGACAGCGAAAGGGGCTTGGACTTTCGCTGGGGAGTCCGGTTTTTGTTGTGGAAATCCGACCGGATACGAATGAGGTTGTGGTCGGAACCAATGAAGACACTTTTTGCGACCAGCTACTGGCAGATCAGGTGAATTTTATGTCAATACCGGGACTAACTGGTGAAAGTAGTGTAACTGCCAAAATCCGGTATTCCCATCAAGGGGCATCCTGCAAAATCGAAATGGCAGGAGACGACAGGATTGTTTGTCGTTTTGAGGAGCCGGTACGTGCCGTAACACCGGGGCAGGCTGTTGTTTTTTATCAGGATGATCTGGTTGTGGGTGGTGCTGTTATTAGGCAGAGACTGTAATATTTTATAGAAGGAAAATAGTAAAAAGGGGAATGGAAATGTACTATGAAAATATTTTGGATTTAATTGGGAATACTCCATTGATCAGCTTAAAGCAGACTACGGGGCTTAACATTTTTGCAAAAGCCGAATTTTTAAATCCGGGCGGTTCCATTAAAGACCGTATTGCAAAAAACATGATTGAAACGGCAGAGCGGGAAGGAAAACTGAAACCGGGAATGACGATTATTGAGCCCACTTCTGGAAATACCGGCATCGGTCTCGCTTTTTGCGGAGTCAGAAAGGGGTATAAAGTTATCATAGTAATGCCGGAAAACATGAGTGAGGAACGTAAGAAAATCATTAAGGCACTAGGAGCAGAGCTTATTCTTACCCCGGCAAAACTTTCTATTGGCGGGAGTGTCAAAAAGGCAGAGGAGTTAGTCAGTCAGTCTGATCAATACTTTATGCCACAGCAGTTTGAAAATCCTGCAAATCCGGAAATTCATTACCGGACAACCGGTCCGGAGATCATAAGGCAGCTGGGCAAAAAGGTAGATATTTACGTTTCGGGTATTGGAAGTGGCGGAACACTTCAGGGAGTCGCAAAGTATTTAAGGGAACAAAATCCGGATTGTAAAATTGCTGCGGTAGAGCCTAAAAATGTATCGGCTCTTTTAGGGCATGAACCGGGGCTGCATCAGATCCAGGGGATTGGAGATGGGTTTGTTCCGGATGTTTTAGATGTAGATATCATTGATGATATCGTGGAAGTAACGGATGAAGATGCCATCAATACGGCAAGAGAGCTTGCTGCTGTTCAGGGATTGTTAGTGGGAACGTCTTCCGGTGCAAATGTATGGGCTGCAAAACAGATGGCAGAAAAATACGGCAAAGACAAGGTGATCGCAACTATTCTTGCAGACCGTGCGGAACGTTATTTCAGCACAAGCCTGCTATAGATGGATATTATATAAAAGGAGGAAGTCAAATGACGAAGATTGATATTGTTTCCGGTTTTTTGGGAGCAGGAAAGACAACATTGATTAAAAAATTAATTGCAGAGGGATTTCAGGGAGAAAAATTAGTACTGATTGAGAATGAATTTGGAGAGATTGGTATTGACGGCGGCTTTTTAAAGGATGCCGGTGTTCAGATTAACGAAATGAATTCCGGATGTATCTGCTGTTCGTTAGTAGGTGATTTTGGAAAAGCGTTAAAGCAGGTATTAGACGAGTATGCACCGGACCGTATTATAATTGAACCGTCCGGAGTAGGGAAATTATCGGATGTGATGAAGGCGGTTGCCGATATGCAGGAAGACGATATGGTTATCCATTCAGCATCGGCTGTGGTCGATGCGATGAAATGCAGAATGTATATGAAAAATTTTGGAGAATTTTTTAATAATCAGATTGAAAATGCAGGAACCATTATTTTAAGCAGAAGCCAGAAAATGCAGGAAGATAAATTAGAATCGGTTGTAGCAATGATCCGGGAACATAATGAGAAAGCCACGATCATAACAACGCCGTGGGACGATATTGACGGAAGGCAGATTGTGTCTGCAATGGAAAAAGAAACATCCCTTTTGGATGAATTAATGGAAGAGGCTAAAATATGTCCTGCCTGTGGACATGTTCATGATCACGGACATGACGATGAGGGCTGTCATCATGACCACCACGGACATGACGATGAGGGCTGCCATCATGACCACCACGGACATGACGATGAGGGCTGTCATCATGACCACCACGGACATGACGATGAAGGCTGCCATCATGACCATCACAGACATGAAGGAGAGTGTTGTCATCATAACCACGGACATGAAGGAGAAGGCTGCCATCATGATCATCACCATCATCATGCGGATGAAATATTTGCAAGCTGGGGAATCGAAACCCCGCATAAATATACAAAGGAAGAAATAGAGACAATTCTTAAAGCACTTGCGGATACAAAACAGACGGATTATGGTATTATTTTACGGGCAAAAGGTATGGTTTCCGGTGTGGATGGGACATGGATTTATTTTGACCTGACACCGGAAGAGTATGAGGTGAGAGAAGGACAGCCTGATGTGACAGGAAAGCTATGCGTGATCGGCAGTAATTTGCAGGAAGAAAGAATTGCTAAATTATTCCATGTATAGTAAAATGAACAAAGGATATAAGAACCCGTTTTTCTTTATAAGGATGGCGGGTTTCTTACTATATGCTAACCGGATATAACGCTGCTAAACCGTTATCAGCGTTCCGTTTGGAAGGAAAGGATTAGAGAATATGAAAAAACAGGAAAAAGAAATACCGGTATTTATATTTATGGGTTTTTTAGAATGCGGCAAGACCCGGTTTTGTAGTGAGACATTAATTGATCGTAACTTTACGGAAGGAGAGCCCACTCTTTTAATGGTAACTGAAGAAGGCATGGAGGAATATGACGAAAAAGAGCTTGAAAAGCGGAATATTTCTACAGTTTATCTGGAGGAAGAGGATCTAAATACAGAAAAACTTCTGGATTTACAGGATGCGTATCATCCAAAGCAGGTTATGATAGAATATAACGGAATGTGGCAGTTAGAGAAGCTTTTTAGTATCAGAGTACCGAAGGGATGGACGATCGTTCAGGTGATTACTTTAATTGATGCGGGAACATTTACAGTATATAACAATAACATGAAATCCTTAATGGCAGAGCACATTCAAAATGCGGATATGGTGGTATTTAACCGTGTTACAGATGATTCAGATATAAATACAATGCGTATGGCGGTAAAGACAATAAACCGCCGTGCCCAGATTGTTTTTGAAAATATAAACGGACAGGCACAGGTGGATAATGGTGAAATAGAGATACCGTATGATTTAGAAGCCGAGGTGATTGAAATCGAGGATGAAGATTTTGGAATCTTTTATATTGATGCATCGGACAATACAGAAAAATATGTGGATAAAGTAGTAAAATTTAAAGGGCAGGTATATTGTCCACCGCAGTACAAGGGAAAGGCTTTTGTGCCGGGGCGTTTTGCTATGACATGTTGTGCCGAGGATATTACATTTTTGGGCTTTAAATGTGTATCGATGGAGACTCCGAATATGAAAGACCGTGAGTGGGTTACCGTAACGGCAAAGATAAAATGCGAATTTTACGAAGAATTTGATGGAGACGGTCCTGTTTTATATGCCCAAAAGATTGAAAAGGCAGAAAGAGCAGAGGAAGATGTAGTATATTTTTAAAAGGAGATAATAATATGGCATGGGATGATATTGTTGATAAGATAAAGAAGACTTCCGTAAATGCAGTGGATAAAGCAAAAGATACCACAAAGCGGCTTGCCACGATCAACGATTTAAAGAGTAAAATACGTGGATATAATAATGATAAGAATAAATTGTTTACCCAGATGGGAATGGATATCTATATTGCGAAAAAACAGGGAGACGATATTGACGAGGCAATTGATGCATTTGTTTCACAGATTGATACGTTAAATATCCGTATTAAAGATTTAAAAGAAAAATTAGAATTGATTGAAACGGCACAATAGCAATTGGCTGTTGACAAAATAATAAAAGTTCGATATAGTTTTTGATGTAAGATAATAGACAGTTACATGGGTAAAAGTCTATTATTAAAAAGTAACAGGCGTATCCGTATATCAGAGTGCCGGTGAAGGAATGTTGATATACGCTATGGGAAAGATGAGGTTGATATGGCTACAGGAATAATTGGAACAGGTAGTTTTTTACCACCGACTATTATTGATAATAATGAGTTGGCAAAGCTTGTGAAGACAAATGATGAATGGATTCGTGAACACACAGGAATAGTAGAACGTCATATTGCAACAGATGAAACGACTTCTTTTATGGCGACAGAGGCAGCGTTGGCAGCGATAGAGAATGCAGGGATTGATCCCAAAGAGATTGATTTACTTCTTTTGGCGACTCTTTCACCGGAACGTGCAACACCAAGTATGTCATGCATTGTACAGGATAAGATCGGTGCAGTAAATGCAACCTGTTTTGATTTGAATGCAGCATGTTCAGGTTTTGTATATGCATTACAGACGGCAGATGCTTATATTACATCCGGGCTGGCAAAAACAGCATTGGTGATTGGATCAGAAACACTTTCGAAAATGGTAGACTGGAAAGACCGTTCTACCTGTATTTTGTTTGCAGACGGGGCGGGAGCCGCAATTGTTACAAAGCAGGAGCATGGGATTATGAGTAGTGTAACCCATAGCGATGGTTCCAAAGGAATGTCTTTAAAATGCAAGGAACGCTCCACCAGAAATTTCCTAAATAAGAAATCTGAAGATAAGCATTATATTCAGATGATCGGACCGGATATTTTTAAGTTTGCAGTGCGTAAGGTTCCGGCCTGCATTGATTTATTGTTAGAAAGAGCAGGTGTTACCAAGGAAGATGTGGCCTATTTTGTATTGCATCAGGCAAATGAACGAATTATAGCATCTGTAGCCAAGAAAATGGACGTTCCGATTGAACGGTTTCCTATGAATATTGAACATTGTGGGAATACATCCAGTGCTTCCATTCCGATTCTGTTAGATGAGATAAATCGTGACGGCATGTTAAAAAGAGGCGACAAGATTGTTCTTTGCGGTTTTGGCGGAGGACTTACATGGGGTGCACAGTTGATTGAATGGTAAATAATATACAATATATGTAAAATGGAGGATATATACATGGGTAAAACAGCATTTATGTTTCCCGGACAGGGCGCACAGTATGTCGGGATGGGAAAAGAGTTCTATGATAATAATGAAAAGAGCAGGGCAGTGTTTGAAACGGCATCGAAGGCGGTAGGTCTTGATATTGAATCCATATGCTTTGAAGAGAATACGGATATCAATATTACAGAATATACGCAGATTGCGATGCTGACAGCAGAGGTTGCGATGATGCAGTCTGTACTTGATTTAGGCATTACACCGGATGTGACAGGAGGACTTTCACTAGGTGAATATTCTGCTTTAGTGGCATCTAAGGTTATGGATTTTGAGGAGTGTGCAAAGGTTGTCAGAAAACGGGGACTCTATATGCAGGATGAAGTTCCGGCAGGTGAGGGTGGTATGGCAGCCATTATTGCATTGGATGCAGATCAGATTGAAAATGTCTGTTCAAAGGTAGAAGGAATTGTCGGAATTGCAAATTATAACTGTCCGGGGCAGATTGCAATTTCAGGAGAAAAGGCAGCAGTGGAGAAGGCGTGTGAATTATTAAAAGAGGCAGGTGCAAAAAGATGTATACCTCTTAATGTCAGCGGACCGTTTCATTCTCCAATGTTAGCAGGTGCAGGAGAAAAGCTTGCAAGGGAGCTGGAAAATGTTACAATTCATGACATTCAGATTCCTTATGTTACGAATGTAACCGGTGATTTTGTAAAGGATCAGAATGAGGTAAAGAATTTATTAGCTGCACAGGTTTCTTCTTCCGTTAAATGGATCCAGTGTGTGGAGGCAATGCTTCGTTATGGGGTAGATACTTTTATTGAAATCGGACCGGGAAAAACATTATCCTCATTTGTGAAAAAGATAAATAAGAAAGTTACAATTGTAAATGTTGATAAATATGCAGATTTGGATAAGGTAAAAGAGGTTTTTGATTTATAAAAGGAGGAATTATGTTAACAGGAAAGATTGCATTGGTGACCGGCGCAAGCCGCGGAATCGGAAGACAGACAGCGATAACCCTTGCTTCTTACGGAGCTTTTGTGATTGTGAATTATAACGGAAGCAAAGATAAAGCGGAGGAAGTGGTTTCCGTTATCAAGGAAAACGGCGGCGATGCTGCAAGCTATTGTTGCAATGTTGCAGATTATGCAGCAGTGGAAGGGATGATGAAAGACATCGTAAAAGAATACGGAGCATTACATATTTTAGTAAATAACGCAGGCATTACAAGAGACGGTCTTTTGATGAAAATGTCGGAAGCAGATTATGATGTAGTGGTAGATACAAATTTAAAGGGGACATTTAACTGTATCAAGCATATTTCCAGACAGATGTTAAAGCAAAAAGAAGGAAGGATTATTAATTTATCCAGTGTGGTTGGTGTATATGGCAATGCCGGACAGATGAATTATGCGGCTTCCAAAGCGGGAATCATCGGAGTAACCAAATCAGTTGCAAAGGAACTGGGTTCCAGAGGAATTACCGTAAATGCGATTGCTCCGGGGTTTGTCGTGACAGAGATGACAGATGCAATGCCGGAGGACGCAAAGAAACAGGTAGCAGACCGGATTGCAATGAAACGTTTGGGAAAGGTAGAGGATATTGCGGAGTTGGCTGCATTTTTAGCTTCGGATAAAGCCGGATATATTACAGGACAGGTTATTTGTGTAGATGGCGGAATGAGTATTTAACAGGATGACTATAAAGATAGAAAAGGAGAATAAAATGAGACGAGTTGTCGTGACAGGTATGGGGGCAGTTACCCCGATTGGTTTAAATGTAAATGAGTTCTGGAATGGTGTAAAAGAAAGCAAGGTGGGAATCGGACAAATTACCAGATTTGATGCTTCTGAGTTTAAAGTAAAGATTGCGGCAGAGGTAAAAGGATTTGCGGCAAAGGATTATATGGACCCTAAAACGGCAAAGCGTATGGAGTTATTTTCCCAGTATGCGGTCGTGGCTGCAAAGGAAGCGATAGAACAGGCAGGACTTTGCATGGAAAAAGAAGATCCATACAGAGTTGGTACCGCTGTTGGTTCCGGAACCGGAAGTCTGCAGTCTATTGAGAGAAATGAAAAACGAATGAAGGAAAAGGGACCAAACCGGATTGAACCATTATTGGTTCCGCTGATGATTTCGAATATGGCGAGCGGTAATATATCCATTTATTTTGGATTAAAAGGAAAATCCATCAATGTAGTAACTGCCTGTGCAACGGGAACCCATAACATCGGAGAGGCATACCGGACGATTCAGTACGGAGATGCAGATGTGATGGTGGCAGGCGGTACAGAAGCCTGTGTTACTCCGATCGGAATCGGTGGGTTTGCTGCCCTTACAGCTCTGAATACAACAGAAGATGTGACAAGAGCCTCTATTCCATTTGATAAGGACAGAGCCGGATTTGTGCTTGGTGAGGGAGCGGGTGTTGTCGTACTGGAAGAATTAGAGCATGCAAAGGCAAGAGGTGCTAAGATATTGGCTGAGGTTGCAGGCTATGGTGCCACTTCGGATGCATATCATATTACTTCTCCGGCTGAGGATGGAATGGGGGCAGCTAATGCCATGACATTTGCCATGAACGATGCAGGTATGGCTCCTTCCCAGATTGATTATATCAATGCACACGGAACCTCTACGCATCATAATGATCTGTTTGAGACAAGAGCCATTAAGCTCGCATTTGGGGAAGCACAAAATGATGTTTTGGTCAGTTCAACGAAATCCATGGTAGGGCATTTACTGGGTGCCGCAGGCGGGATTGAATTTATTACCTGTGTAAAATCAATCGAGGATGGTTATATCCATGAAAATGTGGGACTGCGTGAAGTAGAGGATGCTTCCGAGTTCAGTCTGAACTATGTAAAAGATCATGGCGTTTCAATGGATGTAAATGTATGTATGACGAATTCATTAGGCTTTGGCGGACATAATGCAACTTTAATTGTAAAGAAGTATGCACAATAAAGACAATTAGATTTTGAAAATAGGGTGTTTCGCAAACACCTGTTATAAAATATAGATAAGAGGATAAAAACTATGGAATTGGACATTAAACAGATTATGGAAATTATACCACACCGTCAGCCCTTTTTGCTGATTGACCGTGTGACAGAGATGGTGCCGGGGCAGTCGATTAAAGGATATAAGAATGTTTCTTATAATGAGCCGTATTTTGCCGGTCATTTTCCAAATGAGCCGATTATGCCCGGAGTTTTGCAGTTGGAAGCTTTGGCACAGCTCGGTGCGGTGGCAGTTTTGTCTAAGGAAGAAAATAAAGGAAAAACGGCCTATTTTGCCGGGGTGAACAATGCAAAATTTAAACAAAAGGTGGTACCGGGAGACTGTTTAGAACTTGAATGTCAGATTATTAAAGTAAAAGGTCCCCTTGGAGTTGGTGCAGTTAAGGCGTCTGTAAATGGTAAAGTGGCATGTCAGGCTGAAATTTCTTTTATGATCGGATAGAATACAGGAGAATAGTAATGAGGTTGATTATAAAACACAGGCATATTATAACGGCAGTAATCGTAATTCTCCTTCTTGGTGTATTGGTTTATCTGGGAACCAGATTACAGAATTTGAAAAAGGAAGATGTAGCTGCGGATACTTTTGCGGGGACGGCAATGGGAACTGCAGTGAAAAAGACCATTTATTCTGACAGTCCTGCTAAAAGTGAGGAAGTAAGCAAAGAAATTGATACCTGTCTTGAGGAATTAGAAAACCAGATTTCAGTAAGAATTTCCAGTTCGGAGGTTGCTTTGTGTAACCGTAATTATGCGGTGGATGGTGTATATGAATTATCTGAACGTCTCATTGGTTATCTGAAACAGGAGATGGATATTTGTAAGGAAACCAATGGAGCATTTTCTCCCTGTATCCGTCCGCTTGCTGATTTGTGGGGGATTGAAGACGGAAAGACAGAAGTACCGGATGATACAATGATTCGGGATACTTTAGAAAAAACAGATGCTTCAAAGATAGAAATAACAGACAATGGCATCATTTTTCATAAGGAAAATATGGCAATTGATTTTGGAGCTTCTGGGAAAGGAATCGCCTGTGACCAGATAACAGAAATACTTCGGAAAAACGGAGTGGAAGGAGCGGTTGTTTCCGTTGGTGGAAGCATAGCGGTTTATGGCAGCAAGGGAAACGGAAAGGACTGGCATATCGGGATCCGGGATCCCCGGGGAGACGAGGATGAGGTTCTTGGTATTGTCGATTTTACTGGAAGTAAAATGATTGCAACTTCAGGGGATTATGAAAAGTATTTTGAGTCAGGTGTAAAGCGTTATCATCACATTTTAGACCCGGCAACCGGATATCCTGCTGATAATGATTTAATGTCAGTGACCGTTATCAGTGCCAATGGTTTTTTGTCGGATGCTCTTTCCACGGCCTGTTTTGTAATGGGACTGGAAAAGGGAATGGATTATGCGGAGGAAAAAGGTGTAGATGCGGTATTTGTGACAAAAGATAAGAAGGTCTATGTCACAAAAAAGCTTAAAAAATCTTTTCATATAAAAGCGGATGGTTATAATCTGGTAAAGAAAAATAAGCTGTCGGGAAAATGATATGGAAATCAGAATAAAAAAAGGTGATATGATTGTAATCATATTGGGACTGCTGATTGCAGGAATTGTGATATGGAAAGCCGGCAGGCAAGGTGCAGGAGAATATGCGGTAATAACGGCTGATGGAAAAAAAGAGAAATATGCATTATCTCAAAATAAGACTTTGCAGATTGAGACCGGTAATGGTGAAAAGAATGTAGTCGTGATATATAATCATGAAGTTTATATGAAAGAGGCGAGTTGTCCGGATCAGATTTGTGTACATCATAGACCAATCTCAAAAAACAGGGAAAGCATCATCTGCCTTCCAAACGAAGTGTATATTGAGATTGAAAGTGAAATTGAAAAGGAAACAGATAATTAACCATAAAATAAGGCCGGCTGCCTGCTGATAAATGGATAAAAGGAGAAAATTCAGATGTGAATACGAAACGAATTACAGAATTTGGTTTGCTGCTCTCGGTTTCCCTGGTACTTGCATATTTTGAGAGTCTGTTACCGGTTATGATCACTGTTCCGGGTGTAAAGCTTGGACTGGCTAATATTGTTACAATGTTAATTTTATACCGGAATGGTTTTAAAAATGCCTTTTTCTTTATGAGTGTAAGAGTGGTAATGGCAGGTTTTCTTTTTTCGGGAATTACTGGTATTTTATATAGCTTTACAGGGGGCTTGCTTAGTATTCTTGTTATGAGTTTTGCCAAACAGTTTTCTTTCTTCTCGACGTTTGGTGTCAGTATTTTAGGGGCGGTATTCCATAATGCAGGACAGATTGTGATTGCCCTGTTTGTAATAGAAAATTTACACATTTTATATTATTTTCCGGTACTTTGTTTATCCGGTATAGGTTCCGGCTTTCTGATCGGATATCTGAGTTATCTTCTGTTTCGAACATATAATAAATTTTTTTAAAACCAGACTGGCAAGGACCGGTCTTTTTTGTGTGTAACATTTGCAGAAATAAAATAAAAGGAATACCTAGTAAAATATCAGCATTCGTTGTATAATAGCTTACAGCAGTATGGCTTGTCAGACGCAGACTGTGTTTTGATACAAAATAGGCATTTGCGAAACTCTCTATTTTCAAAATCTAGTTGTGCAATATAAACAATATCATAAGCAGCAAAAGCGTGCCCAGCGTTGATCTTGTTTATATTGTACAACGGTCGGTAACGAAAACAGAGTTTCGCAATTATCTATTGATACAAAATAAAGCGAGGTAAAATACATGGGTTTATTAACGTTTTCTGGTGGAATTCATCCATATGATGGAAAAGACCTGTCAAAAGATAAAGAAATTCGTGATTATCTTCCGAAAGGAGACTGTGTATATCCGGTAGCACAGCATATCGGGGCACCGGCAGTTCCTGTGGTTAAAAAAGGTGATCATGTATTGGTGGGACAAAAGATTGCAGAGGCAGGAGGGTTTGTATCCGCCAATATTCATTCTGGCATTTCCGGTATCGTTAAGGCAATTGAGCCGAGGATGACAGTAAATGGCACGAAGGTAAATTCCATAGTAATCGAAAATGATGGATTGTTTGAAGAGATAGATTTTACGCAGAATATCAAGCCTTTAGAACAGATGTACAGAGAGGATGTAAAGGATGTGATTAAGGAAGCCGGTATTGTCGGAATGGGTGGAGCCGGATTTCCGACACACGTTAAGCTTTCCCCAAAGAAGGAAGAGACAATCGATACTATTATTGTGAATGGAGCCGAATGCGAGCCGTATTTAACATCCGATTACCGGAGGATGCTTGAGGTTCCGGAAAAAATTGTAACGGGTCTTCAGATTGTAATCAATTTATTTGACCATGTAAAAGGCATCATTGCCATTGAGGATAACAAGCCGAAAGCGATTAAGGTATTGACGGACCTGACAAAGAATATTGACAATATTACGGTAAATGCAGTAAAAACAAAATATCCTCAGGGAGCGGAACGGCAGTTGATTTTTGCAAACACTGGAAGGAAGATTCATTCCGGTATGCTCCCGGCAGATGCCGGATGCATTGTCCATAATATCGATACGATTGTAGCGATTTATAATGCAGTTATTGAGGGAAGACCGCTTTATGAGCGGATCGTGACCGTAACGGGAGATGCAGTAAAGGATACGGCGAATTTCCGTGTCCGGTTAGGAACCAATGCAAGGGAATTGATTGATGCGGTAGGCGGTTTTAATATTGAAGATCCGGGTAAGATTATTTCCGGAGGTCCTATGATGGGAAAGGCAATGTTTACGTTGGATGTACCGGTTGTAAAGGGATCTTCTGCACTGCTTTGTTTCAAGGAAGACATTGTGTCTGAGGTGGAGCCATCAAATTGCATCCGATGCGGCAGATGTGTTGAGGTTTGTCCGGGACAGGTTATGCCGAATAAACTGGCTACTTTGGCAAGTCAGGGAAGAATAGATGAATTTTTGAAATATGAAGGTATGGAATGTTGTGAATGCGGATGCTGTTCTTTTGTGTGTCCGGCAAAACGTCATCTGACCCAGACGATTGCAGGCACCCGTAAACAGATTCTGGCAGACAGGAAGAAATAGGAGGTGGACATTTTGGAACAGACAATGAAAATTTCTTCTTCCCCACATATCAGGGATAAGGAAACAACTACAAATATAATGGGACAAGTCATTGTATTTTTAATGCCTGCCACCATTTTTGGTGTTTATAATTTTGGAGTCCGTGCTTTGGTTACGGTTTTAATTACCGTAATCAGCTGTGTGATTTTTGAAGCGGGATTTCAAAAGCTGTTAGGCTTAAAGGTTACGGTTAAGGATTTATCGGCTGCACTTACCGGTCTTTTGCTGGCATTAAATCTGCCACCGGAAGTTCCGTTCTGGCTTCCGGTTTTGGGGAGTTTTTTTGCAATTGTCGTAGTGAAACAGCTATTCGGAGGTCTGGGGCAGAATTTTATGAATCCAGCACTGGGGGCAAGGTGCTTTTTGCTGATTTCTTTTACCGGACACATGACGGCATTTACATATGATGCGGTGACCACCGCAACTCCTCTGGCAGATTTGAAAGCCGGTGAAAGTGTTGATGTAATGTCCATGTTTTTGGGAACAACGGCAGGTACGATAGGAGAAACCTCTGCCCTTGCATTATTGATCGGCGGTATGTTTTTGCTTGTGAGAAAAATTATTAATTACCGGATTCCGGTATTTTATATCGGTTCTTTTGCAATATTGATTTTGATTTATTCGCTGGCATCGGGAAGAGGATTGGATTTTTCTTTTTTAATGGCACACCTATTTGGTGGAGGGTTAATGCTTGGTGCATTTTTTATGGCGACAGATTATGTGACATCACCGATTACTCCAAATGGTAAGGTGGTCTTTGGTATTTTACTTGGATTGCTGACTTTTTTATTCCGCATATTTGGAGGTTCGGCGGAAGGTGTTTCTTATGCGATTATTATCAGCAATCTGTTAGTGCCTTTAATTGAGCGTGTAACCGTTCCAAAAGCATTTGGAAAGGAGGCAAAAAAATGACTGGCGAAAGCATAAAAAATACGATTTCCCTGATGTTCATTACGGTAGTGGCGGGACTCTTATTAGGATTGGTTTATGAGATTACGAAAGAACCCATTGCCACACAGCAAAGACATGCTAAGGAGGAAGCATATCAGGAGGTGTTTGCAGATGCCGGTACCTTTGAGGAGATCGAGATAGAGAAACAAAAGATAGAAGGAGAACTGAAAAAAAAGGGATTTGATGCTTCCATAGATGAGGCAATGAAGGTCTTAGACAAAGACGGAGACCCTGCAGGGTATGTGCTTACGGTAACGGATCATGAAGGATATGGTGGAGATATCCGGTTTGCGATGGGGGTAAAATCAGACGGAACAGTAAATGGGATTTCATTCCTGTCTATCAGTGAAACGGCAGGTCTGGGAATGAAGGCACAGGAAGATGATTTTAAGAATCAGTTTGCAGGGAAGAAAGCAAAATCTTTTACTTACACAAAAAACGGTGCATCCGGGGATAACGAGATTGATGCCCTTTCCGGTGCAACCATAACGACGAACGCAGTGACAAATGGTGTAAATGCAGCTCTTTATTACATCAGTAGATTGGATAAATAGGAGGTGGGAAGATGAATAAGACATTAGAACGTTTAAAATGCGGCATGATTACCGAAAATCCTACCTTTGTGCAGATGTTAGGTATGTGTCCGACGATGGCGGTTACGACATCTGCTGTCAATGGTCTGGGTATGGGTCTTACCACAACCGTAATCTTGATTTTAAGTAATATGATGATTTCTGCACTTCGTAATGCAATACCGGATAAGGTAAGGATACCGGCATATATTGTAATTGTCGCTTCCTTTGTAACGATTGTACAGTTTTTGCTGGAAGGATTTGTTCCTTCATTATATGACAGTTTAGGAATTTATATTCCGCTGATTGTCGTAAATTGTATCATTTTAGGAAGGGCAGAAAGTTACGCATCTAAGAATAATATATGGTTATCCATGTTTGACGGAATCGGCATGGGACTTGGATTTACCGTTGGACTGACGCTGATTGGAATTTTTCGTGAACTGTTTGGAAACGGTACTGTTTTTGGGATCAGGATCATGCCTGGCAGTTATGAGCCGGTTACCATTCTGATTCTTGCTCCGGGAGCGTTTTTTGTACTGGCATGTCTGATTGCGGTGCAGAATAAGGTACGTAGCAGCAAAGCAAAGAAAGCGGGAGTGTCTGTAACGGTTTGCGGTAAGGAGAGTGGATGTGAAGGATGCACGAATACTCTTTGTGAAGGGAAAACTTTTACAATGGAAAATGTTGAGAGGGAAAAGGAGGAATCCTGATGGCATCTGTTGAGCAAAAAAGGAGAGTATTGCAAAGGAAAATCCGTAGATTGAAAGACCACCAGCGAAGGTTTGTCAGACATGAAAAGAAAAGACGTATGTGGATGCACCGGCTAAGACGTCATAAAATTAAAGAATTACGAAGACAGCAGGCAGTGGAACGCCGTAAAAAGGCTCTCTCAAGACGTGAAACTGCGAAATTAAACCGTACATTGCGAAGGAGGCGTAGAAGATGAATCTATTTTTAATTGCCGTGGGGGCAGCGTTCGTAAATAATGTAGTGTTAAGCCAGTTTTTGGGACTTTGTCCGTTTATTGGTGTTTCAAAAAAGGTGAATACCGCTGCAGGTATGGGAGGTGCCGTTATTTTTGTCATTACCATTGCATCTGCCGTGGCCAGTCTGATTTATAAATTGATTCTGGTGCCGTTAAATATTACTTATCTTCAAACAATCGTGTTTATTCTGGTGATTGCAGCACTGGTTCAGTTCGTAGAGATGTTTTTAAAAAAGGGGATGCCGTCTTTATATTCCGCACTTGGAGTATATCTGCCCCTGATTACAACAAACTGTGCAGTATTGGGTGTTGCACTGATTAATGTCCAGAAGTCTTACGGATTTCTGGAATCGGTGATCAATGGTTTTGGTACAGCCCTTGGATTTACGGTTGCGATTGTGATTATGGCCGGCATTCGTGAAAAGATTGAATATAATGATGTTCCGGAGTCTTTTAAAGGAACACCCATTGTATTGGTAACTGCAGGACTTATGGCGATGGCCTTTTTTGGGTTTTCCGGTCTGATAAAATAGGAGGATGACGGTATGAGTATTGTATCAGTTTTAATTGCCACGGCGGTGGTTGGAGGAACCGGTGCCATAATTGGAATTCTGCTTGGGATTGCCGGTGAAAAGTTTGCAGTGGAAGTAGATGAAAAGGAGATTGCGGTAAGAGCGTGCCTGCCCGGAAATAACTGCGGAGGCTGTGGCTTTCCGGGGTGTGACGGGCTGGCTGCCGCGATTGCAAAAAGGGAAGCTCCGGTAAATGGATGTCCGGTGGGTGGTGAAGCCTGTGCAAAAGCAATCAGTGAGATTCTTGGTGTGGATGCAGGAGAGTCTGTGAAAATGACAGCATATGTAAAATGTGCCGGAACCTGTGAAAAGACGAAGGACAATTATGACTATATAGGACCAAAAGACTGCAGGTTTGCGATGAATCATCCTGGTGGTGGTGCAAAAGCATGTATCTATGGGTGTACCGGATTCGGAAGCTGTAGGAATGTATGTCCTTTTGATGCCATTGATATCATTGATGGAGTTGCGGTTGTGGATCCGGACAAATGTAAAGCCTGTGGAAAATGTATAGCAGAATGCCCGAAGCATTTGATTGAACTAATGCCGGCAGAGGCGGTCTGTCATGTGAAATGCAGTTCTAAGGACAAAGGAGTAGAAGTTAAGAAGGTCTGTCAGGCCGGCTGTATTGGATGCGGCTTATGTGCCAGAAACTGTCCTTCGAATGCGATTACCGTAGAGGATAATCTTGCATATATTGATCAGGAAAAATGTACACATTGTGGTGTTTGTAAGGAAAAATGCCCGGTTAAAATTATACTTTAAGGGGTAGATTTTTTTGGGGAAATCATGTATAATTCCAATGTAAACATATTATGTAAATACACAATTGATACGTCTATTTTCCAATCACGTTCCATATATTGTTATAAGGATGCATAGGGGACGGTTATGACATTTCTTGATTTAAGACAAAAAGAAGTGATTAATTGTAAGGATTGTAAGAGAATAGGCTGTGTGGCCGATATTGAGTTTGATTCGTGTAACGGTCAGATTTGTGCGTTGATTGTTCCGGCACCTGTTCGTTTTTTTTCCTGTTTTGGAAAATGTATCAGATACTATATCCGGTTTTGTGATGTAGTGCGGATTGGACCGGACATAATATTAGTAGATGTGAACTTGGAGGCAGCAATCATGAAAGAAGACTGCTGACTTAAATTACAGATAAGGCAGGAGGATACACGTATGAAATGTCCATATTGTGGAGAAGACAATACAAGGGTAATTGATTCAAGACCGGCAGACGATAACAGTTCCATTCGGAGAAGAAGAGAATGTGATGATTGCAGCAAACGTTTTACAACCTATGAGAAAGTGGAGACGATACCGCTTATTATCATAAAAAAGGATAAGACGAGAGAAGCCTATGACCGGTCCAAGATTGAGTCCGGTGTGATCAAATCCTGCCATAAGCGGCCGATTTCATTAGAGGAGATTGAAAAATGTATTGACAGGATTGAAACGGCAGTTTTTAATCTGGAGCAAAAGGAAGTGGAAAGCACGGTGGTTGGTGAGCTGGTAATGGATGAGATAAAGAATCTCGATCCGGTGGCATATGTACGTTTTGCCTCTGTATATCGTGAATTCAAGGATGTAAATATTTTTATGGATGAGTTGAAAAAGTTATTAAATTAGACGAATAAGCAATGAAAATAAAATTTTCATTGCTTATTTTGGATTTATCCGTTACAATGAATCTGTTCATACTTGAAGATGGAATAGGAGTTTTTATGTATCGTCAAGTTCTAAGCGGCACACTGCATGGAGTGGAGGGAACGCTCATTACAGTGGAAGCCGATGTAAGCGAAGGGCTGCCAGTATTTAATATGGTAGGCTTTTTAGCATCTGAAGTCCGGGAGGCGAGCGACCGTGTGAAAACTGCTTTGAAAAACGCAGGATATCTGGTTCCGCCAAAGAGGATAACCGTGAATCTGTCTCCCGCAGATGTGCGGAAAGAAGGTTCTTTTTTTGATTTACCCATCAGCATTGCATTATTGGCGGCATACGGTTATATCCCGGAAGAAGGTTTAAGAAATACCCTGTTAATCGGTGAATTGTCGTTAAACGGAGATATCCGGGGAGTGAGAGGAATTTTACCCATTGTGGATTTTGCAAGAAAGCAAGGCATCCGGACGGTGATCCTTCCCTATGGAAACCGGAAAGAAGCCTCTTTTATACCGGATGTAGAAATTTTTGGTGCAAAGAGCCTCAAACAGGTTGTGGAACATCTATCGGGAAATTCATGCATGGAACCGGAAACCTTCCGCCGTCATGAACATTTAAAGGAACCGTCATTTTCAGTTGATTTTTCGGATGTAAAAGGACAGAGAACCTTAAAAAGGGCAACAGAGATTGCAGTGACCGGAATGCACAACATTTTATATTTGGGGCCTCCCGGAGCAGGAAAATCCATGATAGCAAAACGGATTCCGACAATCATGCCGGAACTTTCTTATGAAGAAAGTATCGAAATAACAAAGGTTTACAGTGTAAGCGGCATGTTAGAGCCGGAGTCTGGTCTGATGAAACGGCGTCCGTTCCGTATGCCGCACCATTCCATAACGGCACATGCCCTTATCGGTGGAGGAAAAGTCCCCAAGCCGGGAGAAATCAGCTTAGCACATCACGGGGTGCTGTTTTTGGATGAATTTCTGGAATTTCAGAAAAATATCATCGAAATGATGCGCCAGCCTCTAGAGGACGGAAGCGTTACCATATCGAGACTTCAGGGAAGTTATACATTTCCTTGTGAATTCATGCTTGTAGCAGCTATGAATCCCTGTCCCTGTGGTTTTTATCCGGATTTGTCCAGATGTCATTGTGCCAGACCGCAGATTGACCGTTATCTGAAAAAAATATCAGAGCCGATGTTAGACCGGATGGATATGAATATATCGGTAAAAAAGGTTGATTATGAAGAGCTTTATAGTGAAAAGAAGGAAGAAACGTCAGAAGAGATCAAACGGAGGGTGGTGTTGGCTCAGGAAGTTCAAAAAAGGAGATTAAAACCCTTTGGAATTTTATATAATTCGCAGATTCCTTCTAATATATTGGAAAATGTATGTGCTCTTGGCAGAGAGGAAAAAGCACTTCGGAAGGAAACGTTTCAGCAATATGGTTTGTCTGCAAGAGGGGCCTCTAAGGTCTTAAAGGTTGCAAGAACTATTGCAGATCTGGATCATTCGGATGCCGTAAAATGCCAGCATATATGGGAGGCATTATCGTACCGTCTGTCTGATTTTTATCATGGAGGTGACGATGTCGTATGAAGCAGGAGGATTTTTATTGGTACTGGTTAACCAATATAGACGGGGTGGGAAGAGATACAATACGCAGATTACTGGAAGTATTTAAAAATCCCAGATCCGTTTATGAGGCGGATGAAGAGGTCGTTCTTCCTATATTAAAGACGCAAAAACAAAAAAAAGCGTTTTTGCTTTCCCGTGATAAAGACAGGATACAAAGCGGTTATCAAAAACTGATAGAGAATCGGATATCATTTATACATCAGGATATGACAGAATATCCGAAACGCCTTCGGGTGATTCCGGATGCACCTTACAGTCTATATGTAAAAGGGCACCTGCCGGAAGAAGGGAGAAAAGCAATTGCGATTATAGGCGCAAGGAATTGCACCAGATACGGAATGGAAATGGCACGTTTTTTCGGAAGGGAGCTTTCGAAATGTCACGTTCCCATTATCAGCGGATTGGCAAGAGGTATTGACGGAATGGCACATGTGGGTGCATTGGAGGCTTCCGGTTATACGTTGGGGATATTGGGAGGAGGAATCGATCAGGTTTATCCGAAAGAAAATTACCGGTTATTTATCAGGATGCAGCAGTCAGGGGGAATCTTATCCGAAAGTAATATGGGAATTGCTCCATCACCGGGGCTCTTTCCACAGCGTAACCGTCTGATTGCAGGTTTTTGCGACGGAATCCTGGTGGTGGAGGCAATGGAAAAAAGCGGTACATTTATTACGGTGGATCAGGGGCTTGAGCAGGGGAAAGAGATTTTTGCACTTCCGGGGCGGGTGATGGATGAAAAAAGTGCAGGCTGTAATAATTTAATTAAGCTTGGAGCCCATATCGTGACCGAGGTGGAAGATGTTCTTGAAATTCTTCAAATAGAGAGAAAAAAGGTTCCCAAATTAAATGATTTGAACAGGGTAGAGGAGATTGCAGATAAAATGTCACTTGCACCTATTGAAAAAATGGTGTATAGTTGTTTGCGGATTGAACCAAAATATCTGGATGATATTATTGATGAATTGAAAATTGCACCCCAGCAAATATGTATGACCTTAAACAGGATGGTCATAAGTGGGATCATCGCAGAGACAGCGAGAAATTATTATGCAATAAAGTTATAAAAAATAATGATAACTGGAAGGAGCCAAGCTATGGCAAAGAACCTTGTAATTGTGGAGTCACCGGCAAAAGCTAAGACAATTAAAAAATTTCTTGGAAGTACTTATGAAGTGATTGCTTCTAACGGACACGTAAGAGATTTACCTAAATCCCAGATGGGGATTGATATAGAACATGATTTTGAACCCAAATATATTACAATTCGTGGGAAAGGAGAATTGCTGGCTACTCTCCGGAAAGAAGTTAAGAAGGCAGATAAAATATATCTTGCAACGGACCCGGACCGTGAGGGAGAAGCAATCTCCTGGCATTTGTCAAAAGCCCTTAAGCTAGAAGATAAAAAATTTAAAAGAATTACCTTTAATGAGATTACCAAAAGTGCAGTGAAGGGTTCTCTTAAAAATGCAAGAAATATTGATATGAAACTGGTGGATGCCCAACAGGCAAGACGCATTCTTGACCGCATGGTGGGTTATAAGATCAGTCCGCTTTTATGGGTAAAGATAAAAAGAGGATTAAGTGCCGGGCGTGTTCAGTCTGTTGCCCTTAGGTTAATCTGCGACAAAGAAGATGAAATTAACAGCTTTATACCGGAAGAATACTGGACTTTAGAGGCGGAAGTAAGGGCGGATGGAAGCAGAAAGACGTTTTTAGCAAAACTTCAAAAAACGCCAAAAGGCAGGGCGGAAATCCATTCAAAAGAAGAAATGGATCATGTGCTAAAAGATCTTGCCGGTGCAGCTCTTTCTGTTAAGGACATCAAAAAAGCGACAAGAACGAAAAAATCTCCGCTTCCTTTTACAACATCTACCCTGCAGCAGGAGGCAGCAAAGAAATTAAATTTTGCAACTGGAAAAACGATGCGGATTGCACAGCAGCTTTATGAAGGGGTAGAAATAAAAGGAAGAGGAAGTATCGGTCTTATCACATATTTAAGAACAGACTCTGTACGTATCTCAGAAGAAGCAAATGCATCAGCAGTTGATTACATTGAGAAGCAGTATGGAAAAGAGTATATTGGAAGTGAAAATAAAAAGACAGACAACGGAAAAAAGATACAGGATGCACATGAGGCAATCCGGCCTACGGATGTAACCCTTTCTCCTGTTAAGGTAAAAGAACAGTTGTCGAGAGAACAGTTCCGCTTATATCAGTTGATCTATAACCGTTTTCTGGCAAGTCGGATGGAGTCTGCAACCTATGAAAGTGAGACAATCAAGTTTGAATCTGGAGGATATGAATTTGGTGCAACTTCAACAAAGCTTGTATTTGACGGATTTATGGCTGTTTATGTCATGGAAGATGAAAATGACGAACAGAAAAATCTATTCAAAAACATTGGAAAGGATACGCCGGTTACAGTGGAAAGCTTTATTGACAAGCAGCACTTTACCCAGCCGCCAGCACATTATACGGAAGGTTCACTTGTAAGGAAGCTGGAAGAATTAGGAATCGGAAGACCCAGCACTTATGCCCCAACCATTTCGACCATTCTCGCAAGAAGATATGTAGTAAAAGAGAATCGGAATCTTTATGTGACAGAGCTTGGGGAAGCGGTGAATCAGATTATGGTTAAGGCATTTCCTGCTATTGTGGATACGGAATTTACTGCCAATATGGAGTCCTTACTGGATAATGTGGAGGAAGGTTCCATTAACTGGAAAACAGTGGTGGCTAATTTTTATCCGGATCTGGAAGAAGCAGTTCAGGCAGCAAACAAGGAATTAGAACATATCAAGATAGAAGATGAAGTGACAGACGAACTTTGTGAGGTCTGCGGAAAGAATCTCGTAATAAAATACGGACCCCATGGAAAGTTTCTTGCCTGTCCGGGATTCCCGGAATGTCGTTTTACAAAGCCATATTATGAAAAGATCGGAGTAGAATGTCCGAAATGTGGAAAGGACATTGTTCTGAAAAAGACAAAGAAGGGAAGAAAGTACTATGGATGTATTGATAACCCGGAATGTGACTTTATGTCATGGCAGAAACCATCTTCTGTAAAATGTCAAAAATGTGGCAGTATTATGTTAATAAAAGGAAATAAATTAGTCTGCAGCAATGGAGAATGTGGGTTTGTATGTGAAAAAATAAAGAAAGATAATAATGAAATCTCATAAAATTCTTGTTATTGTTTTCAATTTGTGTTAGAATTACTTTGCGAATGGAGGAGACTATGAGCGTACAGTTATTAGATAAAACGAGAAAAATTAATCAGCTTTTACATAATAACAGTTCTCATAAGGTTATTTTTAATGATATCTGCAGGGTGTTAAGTGAAATTCTGGAATCTGATGTTTTGGTGATCAGTAGGAAGGGAAAGGTTTTAGGTATTAAGAACCGTTCAGATATCAGTGAGATAACGGAATTAATTGCCGCGAATGTGGGTGGTTTTATTGACCCAATGCTGAATGAAAGATTATTAGGAGTTTTGTCAACAAAAGAAAATGTCAATCTGGCAACACTGGGATTTGAATTCGATAATCTGGATCATTATCAGGCGATTATATCTCCCATAGATATAGCAGGTGAACGGTTAGGAACCGTTTTTATGTACAAGGAAAGCAGACAGTATACCATTGATGACATTATTTTAAGCGAATACGGAACCACGGTGGTTGGTTTGGAAATGATGCGGAGTGTGAATGAAGAATCGGCAGAAGAGGACCGGAAGGTATCCATTGTCCGTTCAGCAGTTGCGACGTTATCAAGCTCGGAGAAAGAGGCAATTTTTCATGTATTCGATGAACTTTCAGGGATGGAAGGAATTTTAGTGGCATCTAAGATTGCAGACAGAGTTGGTATTACGCGTTCCGTTATTGTAAATGCACTTCGTAAGTTTGAGAGTGCCGGTGTGATTGAAACCAGATCTTCCGGTATGAAAGGAACCTATATTAAGGTTTTAAATGAAGTTGTGTTTGACGAACTAGACAAACTGCATAGGTAATAAAAGGATTTTATGATAGCAAAAGGATTTGCAGGTTTTTTTCGGAAATCTTTTCTTTTGCTATTGTTATTTTTATGAATAAAGGAGGATACGGTATGATCAATACCAATATTTACAATTACGTTAATGTACTGAATAAAGCTGCGGATGCAGCAAATTCCAGAAATGAAATTATTGCAAATAATCTTGCCAATGTGGATACGCCAAACTATAAAAGAAAAGATGTTGCATTTGAAAATTATCTGCAGCAGGCTATGATAGGAGATGATTCTCTTGATGAACGCATTGCAGATATTAATACACATTTATCAGATTTTGGCGGGTTGATTTATACCGATTCCTCTACATTGTCTTACCGTCTTGACGGCAATAATGTGGATGTGGATACGGAAAATGCAATGTATGCACAAAGCCAGATTCGGTATGATGCATTAGTGGATTTGATGAAACAGGAGTTTGCCAGATATAGAACAGTTTTATCGCAATAATGGAGGGATAACATATGAGTAGCGGAATTTTTAATGCAATGGATGTTGCAGCTTCGGGAATGACGGCACAGCGTACCAGAATGGATATTATTTCCCAGAATATAGCGAATGTAAATACAACCCGTAATGAAAACGGACAGGTATATAAGCGTCAGACTGTAGTATTTCGTGAGAATTCCAGTGCGACGTTTGACAGCGTTTTAAATAACAAATTAGAGACATATCAGGCACATGGGGTTAAGATTGCTGCCATTGTTGAGGATTCATCGGATGGTATACTGACCTATGACCCGGATCATCCGGATGCAGACGAAAACGGATATGTGGAACGTCCCAATGTGAATACTGTTACGGAGATGACAAACCTGATTGATGCCAGCAGATCATACGAGGCAAATGCAACGGTATTTAACGGGGCAAAAGCAATGGCAGCAAAAGGTCTTGAGTTATTACAGTAGTAACATTCCGCCGCTTGTAAACGGGATTGTTGACTGTTCGTAGAAAAGAGAAATATGTATAATAAATTTATGACAGGTAGGTGAATACACATGGCAGTTTCTGCGATAAACAATACACAAAACTTACTAACAGAAAATTTGAGTCTATCAAAGGTAAGCAAAGAGAATCGCACTGCATTTGATCATTTGTTAAATTCTGCAATTAATATGTATAAAGAAGCAGATGGATTACAAAATGCCGCAGAGGAATCAGAAATCAATTTTGCACTTGGTTATGCATCAAGTACCCATGAACTTGCAGCAGCTCAGCAAAAAGCTAATATTGCATTGCAGTATACGGTAAAGGTTACAAACAAAGCACTTGAGGCATATAAAGAGCTTATGAATATGCAGGTTTAATCCGATATTTGGCTCGTAAAATTTGAGAATAAGGGATAAATGGATTATGATATCCGGCAAGGAGCAATATGTTAGACAGATTAAAATCAATTCAGACTAAATTTGTTGAATTTTGGAATCGTTTTACAAGTAAACAAAAAACGTTGATCATCTCTATTTCGGCAGCGGTTATTTTTACATTGGTTGCATTGGTTTTATTACTAAACCGTACCAAATATGTGGAATTGGTAACATTTGATAATACAACAGATGCAGCGGCTGCAAAAGAAGTATTGGTTGGGGCAGGAATAAAATATACTGTGTCCGGAAATGGCTTAACGTTTTCTGTAGATGAAAAAAATGAATCAGATGCCAGACTTGCACTGGGAGAGAATAATATCGCCACGAGTAAGGATGACAGTGAGAAAGACTTATATGATACCAGTATGTCAACAACAGATGACGAAAGAAAGTTAAAGAAAAAAATATACCTGCAAAAACAGATGTCAAATGATTTGCAGCATGTGCAAGGTGTGAAACAGGCTTCCGTTCAGATCACCATTCCGGATTCTTCCAATTCCGTACTTGCGGATGAGAAAGAAACGTCAGCCAGTGTGATGCTGACTACAACGGATGAACTTTCTGAGGCGAGTATTGAAGGAATTGCAAATTATGTGGCTACGGGTCTCGGTAATATAAAAACCGATACGATTCGGATTATTGACCAGACAGGAACTCTGCTTTTTGGGGGGGATAACGATACCTCTACTACAACCGGAAAAGGTGCAGCAGTTGTTAAAGTAACCAATCAGGTGACTAGCGGACTGGAAGATAAAGTCAGAAGTCTGCTGGTTAATTCCGGTGTATATAATGATGCAGAAGTTGCAGCAAATCTGGATCTTGATTTAGATGAGACGGAAATTCAAGACGAACATAAATATACAGATGACGAGGAAGATGATACGGGACCTAAAAACAGCTATTATTATTATAATGCTGAAAATACAGACGGAACTTCCGGGATTCCAGGAACTGATACTAATGGTGGTGCGGTTACGGATTATAATATTACTAACGGTGCTGCTGCGAACAGTAATGCCAATGTTATAAAGGAAGCGTATGATACCAGTACCACAACAACGCTTACAAAAAAGGCGATTGGTACTGTGAATACAGCAAATTCCTCCATTGCAGTGATGCTTAGCAAATATGTTGTGTATGATGAAGCGAAAATGAAAAAAGCCGGACAATTAAAAGGAACGGATTTTGAAACATTTCAGTCAGAAAACGAAGAGAAAAAACCGTTAGAAGTGGATGAAGATACCTATGCAATGGTAGAAAAGGCAACCGGTATTAGTGCAGATAATATTAAGATTCAGGCATTTGAAGTACCGCTTTTTTATCCGAAAGAAGAGAGTGTTGCGGATACAGCGACAAATTATTTACAGTTTTTACTGGCGATTCTGATTGTAGGACTTCTTTGCTTTGTTGTATTTAAAGGAATGAAACCGGTAGAAGTAACAGAGTTAGAACCAGAATTATCAGTTGAAGCCCTCCTTGCAACGACAAAAGAAAATCAGGCATTAGAGGATATTGAATTTAGTGATAAATCTGCTACGAGACAGCAGATTGAGCGGTTTGTTGACGAGAATCCGGAAGAGGTTGCACTACTGCTCCGTAATTGGTTAAATGAAGAATGGGAATAAAAGATTGATACAGCGTTTTGAAGGAAAGGCGGAATAAAAATGTATGATATAGAGGAAATGACAGGGGCACAGAAAGCAGCAGTTCTTCTGATCTCTCTAGGTCCTGAAAAATCGGCAACAGTCTTTAAACATTTGAGAGAAGATGAAATAGAGGCTTTGACATTGGAAATTGCAAATACAAGAAGTGTATCTTCGGAATTAAAGGAACAAGTGTTAGAAGAGTTTTATGAAGTGTGTCTGGCCCAGCAATATATTGCAGAAGGCGGTATCGGATATGCAAAAGAACTGCTTGATAAAGCACTTGGCGAAGAGAAAGCAATGGATGTGATCGGAAGACTTACAGCATCTTTGCAGGTCCGTCCTTTCGAATTTGTGCGAAAGGCAGATCCGTCCCAGCTTCTTAATTTTATTCAGGACGAACATCCGCAGACGATTGCACTTATTTTGGCTTATCTGCCGCCAAATCAGGCTGCCGCTGTTGTAGGTTCCCTGCCTTCTGAAAAGCAGGCAGATGTTGCGAAGCGTATTGCATTAATGGATCGTACCAGTCCTGATGTCATCAAGGAAGTAGAGAAAATACTGGAAAAGAAATTATCTTCTCTGGTCAGTCAGGATTACACGATTGTTGGTGGTGTAGATGCCATTGTTTCTATTTTGAATACAGTTGACAGAACAACAGAGAAGCATATTATGGAAATCTTAGAAGTGGAAGAACCGGAACTGGCGGATGAAATCAGACGTAAGATGTTTGTATTTGAGGATATTCTTACTCTGGATAATCGTGCAATCCAGACTGTTCTTCGAGAGGTTGATAATAACGAACTTGCAACTGCACTTAAAAATGCAAATGCTGATGTTCAAGACTGTATCTTTAATAATTTGTCATCCCGTCTTGCTGCAATGATAAAGGAAGATATGGAATATATGGGTCCAATCAGATTGAAAGATGTAGAAGAGGCACAGCAAAAGATTGTAAATATTATCCGAAAGTTAGAAGATTCAGGCGAGATTGTTGTTTCTCGTGGTGGAGGTGACGAGATTGTTGTCTAATCTGATCAAGTCGGGATTTGTTGCATTTTCAAGGGAGAATGCTCTTGTTATTGACGCAAATGAAAGTAAAATTATTAAAGGAATAGAAGAAACAGAACAAGAGGCCGCTGCTTTGTCTGGGAATTCGGTAGAAGAGGAATTGGCAGAGGCAATGATTCAGGATGCCGGATTAGACGATGAGTCAAAAGAGGACGATGCTCTTTTGGCAATGAACGCTGATAATATAAAGACTCTTTCTTCCAGTCTGCCCGGTATAGCAGGTGAAATGGTGAAGGCTGCCAAAACGGAGGCAGAAGAGATTGTTGCAGGTGCACATGAGGAAGTAAGACAACTGCGTGCACAGGCTTATGAGGAGGCTGAGGAGATAAAAAAACAGGCCAGGGAAGAGGGATATCAAAAAGGATATCAGGAAGGGCTGGACACTGCCAATCATGAATGTATACAAAAAAAAGAAGAGATGGAAAAACAGATGCAGGAGTTCATTGCCAGATTAGAGGAACAAGAGGAACTTTTAGTGAGGACGACCGAGCAGAAGATGGTGGATCTTCTATGTCAGTTAATTCCTGCCGTAACCGGAGTTGTGATAGAGAATCAAAAAGATGTTATTCTGTATATGATTAATGTAGCAATGCGTGATCTGGATAATAGCAGACATTTTGTGATCCGGGTATCCGGTGATGATTATAAAGAAGTTTCAGAACGAAAAGAAGAAATATATGGAGCGGGAAATCCCAATATTGATTTAGAGGTCTTTGAGGATGCAAAACTTTCACCGATGCAGTGTCTGATTGAGACTGATAATGGAATTGTAGATTTAAGTCTTGGCGTACAGCTTGATAATTTAAAGAAAGCATTGAAGTTAATGATTCAGGAATAGGTGATGCATTTGGAGATTAATTATGAACCATATTTTTCTTTAGTTCACCGCACTTATGCAAAGGAACTTGGAAAAGTGGCAAAGATAGTGGGACTTACCGTTGAATCGATTGGTCCTGCCTGTAAATTAAATGATTTATGTAAGATTGTCTCAAGGGATGGTGCCCAAGAGGTACTGGCAGAGGTGGTGGGTTTTCGTGATAACCGGGTGCTGCTTATGCCCTTTGAAAGTGTAGAAGGGATTGGGCTTGGTGCTACTGTGGAAAATACAAAAGAGCCACTTAAAGTGTACGTTGGAGAGGAACTGTTAGGACGTTCCCTTGACGGACTTGGAAGACCCTTGGACGGAAAAGAACTGCATTTAAAGGAAACTTATCCAATTGAAGCACCTCCTCCGGATGCATTAAAGCGTAAAATGATTTCGGAAGTGCTCCCGTTGGGTGTGAAAGCGGTAGATGGTATGCTCACAGTGGGAAAAGGACAGAGGATAGGAATCTTTGCCGGTTCCGGTGTCGGTAAATCGACCTTGATGGGGATGTTTGCCAGAAATACGAAGGCAGATATCAATGTGATCGCATTGATAGGAGAGCGAGGAAGAGAGGTACGGGAGTTTATTGAACGTGATCTTGGAGAAGAGGGAATGAAGCGTTCTGTTCTCGTGATCGCAACTTCTGATAAACCGGCATTAATTCGTAATAAAGCAGCGAAAACAGCAACGGCAATTGCAGAATATTTCAGAGATCAGGGGAAGGATGTTCTTCTAATGATGGATAATATGACACGTTTTTGCATGGCACAAAGGGAAATTGGATTAGCCTCTGGTGAACCACCGGTTACGAGGGGATATCCCCCTTCTGTTTACGCAGAACTGCCTAAGGTTTTAGAGCGGGCAGGAAATTCTTTAAAGGGATCTATTACAGGCCTATATGCGGTATTGGTTGACGGTGATGATTTTAATGAACCGATTTCAGATACGGCCCGAGGTGTTTTAGACGGGCATATTATTCTTTCCAGAAAGCTGGGACATAAAAATCATTATCCCGCAATTGATGTTTTACAGAGTATTTCGAGATGTATGAGTTCTATTGCAACAAAAGAGCATAAAGAGGATGCGGGAAAATTAAAAAATGTTATGGCGACATATAATGAAGCAGAAGATTTGATTAACATTGGAGCTTATAAGGCAGGATCCAATCCTGAAATTGATTTTGCAATTTCAAAAATACATCAGGTAAATGAATTCCTAATACAAGATGTAAACAGTAAATATCAATTTGATGACGAAGTGAAAATGCTTTCGGATATTTTCAACGAATAATAAGCGAATAAAAAGACAGGAGTAATTGTGGCAAAATTCATATATCGTATGCAAAGCATCTTGGATATCAAGTACAAACTGGAAGAACAGGCAAAACAGCACTATATGGAAGTACGTACGAAATTAAATGAAGAAGAGATGGTACTGGCTCATTTGAATAAGAGAAAAGAAGAATATTTTGAGACATACAGAAGGCTGTTATTGGAGAAATTGAATGTTTTGGAAATTGAAAGCTGTAAGGATGCTATTTTAATTATGGATGAATATATTATGGAACAGCAAAAAGTGGTTGATATCGTTCAAAGAGAATTAGAACAGGCGAATGAGGTCATGAAAGAAGCGATGAAAGAGAGAAAAATTCATGAGAAATTAAAAGAAAACCAGTTTGAATCTTTCCTGCAGGAGCTTAAGCAGGAAGAGGCGAAAGAAATCGATCAGTTGGTAAGCTATCAATATAGTAACAAGAATACACAGGAGGAGGTATAAGGTCTTATGGCACAAAGAAATGTAACACAAAGAGATGATGATAATGAAGAAAAGCTTGGAAGTAAAATATTATCTGCCTTTTTTGTTCTTTTGATTATATTTGTCTGGCTGGCAATCTTTGTAGCTTTAATTAAGTTTGATGTGGGAGGATTTGGCAGTACAGTACTCCGGCCTGTGTTGAAGAATGTTCCGGTTATCAATAAAATACTTCCTGCTGCGTCGGAAGAGGAGTTAGTAGAGGATGCGAAGGATACAATGGAGGATAGTCAGATTGCAACGCTTTCCCAGGCGATGGATATGATTGAACAGCTTCAGGCAGAAAATGAGAAATTATCAAAAAATAACAAATCCTTAAAGGAAAATAATGATGATTTATCCAAGGAAGTAGATCGGTTAAGGGCTTTTGAAGATAATCAAAGTGACTTTCAAAAGCAAAAAGAACAATTTTACAGCGAAATAATCTATGGAGAAAAGGCTCCAGATGCCGATACATATATTAAGTGGTATGAAAGTATTGATTCTGCGAATGCAGAAGCTATCTATAGACAGCTTATCTCGAAACAGTCAGCCAATTCGGAACTTAAGGACCTGGCAAAGACATATGAGAATATGAAGCCTGCAGAAGCGGCCGCGGTACTGCAGAAAATGAATGATAATCTGGATACGGTAGCAACAATACTTGGGGCAATGAAAGCTGACAGCAGAGCTAAGGTTATGGATCAAATGGATCCGGCTTTTGCTGCAAATGTCACGAAAAAGCTTATGCCTTAACCACAATTTTATAAAAAGAAAGGAGGCAGAGAATGCAGGTAAAAGAAAATGTAGACGTATCAAATTTTTTAATGACTAAAAGTTCGTCAGGGAATGGAAGTAAAGCATCCAAAGCGGATAAAAAAACAGGATCTTCAGATTTTACAAGTTTTTTGATATCAGCGGGAAACCGGAATACGGACAGAAATGATGTTGAACTTCTAAAGGATACGGCGAAACAGACTGCGGATCATAATAGTAGTGTTTCCGTTACGGATACTGCGGATGATTTGAGGGATGCGGACAGCAAGAAACAGATGGAATTATCAAAGGATGATAAAGTGTCTGACCGTGAAGATGATTCAAAGCCAACGGATTCCTTAAAGGAGCCGGATGATACGAAACAAACGGATGCAGTGGAAGATTCCGCAGAAACAAATCCAGCATTTCCAATCGATGTAACGGCTGAAGATCAGGAAACGGTTTTGGCAGCACTTGGCAGTATTATACAAATGGTAATGGAACATTTCGAACTTGTGCCGGAGGATTTGACAGCTAAGTTAAATGAATTTGGTATGGAAACGACGGATTTATTGACAAAAGCAGGTCTGAAGGAATTTTTCCTGAATATGAAATCAGCGGATTTTTCGGATTTACTTGTCAACGAAGAGTTGAATCAGGAATTGCAAGCCTTTATGGATGGATTTTCGCAAATACTGGAACAGCATGGATTACAGGAAGAGGATTTGATAACTGTTTTACAGGGAATGGATGCGGGAACATTACTGGCGAAGGAGTCAGGACTGCAGGAACTTGTGAAAGAAAAAGATTTTGAGCAGTCTGACTATTTATCAACTGCTTCGGAAAAAGTAGAAAAGGAGCCGGAAGTTCTGATATCCGGACAGGAAACGAAGCTTAAGAAGGATATGGAAAAACAGCCGGAACATCAAAAAGAAGACGCATCTTCTCAAATGGCAGGCAGGGAAACCGAACCGGTAAAGGGTACAGTAACGGTTCATGGAGAGAATTTTGAAAATCCAATCCTTCAGGCGATGAATGATGCGGTAAGTCATATACAGGAAAGCGTTATGGCGGAAGAATCGGTTCCCGAGAACAATATTATTAAACAGATTGTAGAACAGGTTCGTATCAGTATGAATCAGGATTCGACTTCTATGGAATTACAGCTTTATCCTGAACATTTAGGAAAGATTCAGATTCATGTTGTTTCCAAGGATGGAGTTATGACAGCACGGATTGCGGCTGAGACAGAGGCTGCTAAACAGGCGATTGAAGGTGGCTTGTCAAATCTGAAAGATACGTTAGAACAGCAAAATCTTAAAGTAGAAGCAATCGAAGTTATGGTTTCTACTACCGGATTTGAACAGCAGAATGAGCAGCAGAATTCGTATCAGGAAAATCAGAATTCTAAAAGTGGTAGAAAGCTGGATTTATCCGGAATGGATGATGATATCCAAAAGGAGGATGAGGCTGAAAATCTTAAGATGATGGCAGCAGGGAGCAGCGTAAGCTACACAGCTTAATGAATGAAAGCGTACCGGCATTTATGCCGATATGATATAATGAAGATAAATTTACTTGCTTGCAAAGGTAAATTTGTCAAATGTGATCATGAACTTTGTTCATGATATAATGAAAAATAATGATAGGAGGTATGAAGATGGCAGGAATTGGAATTAATACATCAGCTGCGAATCAAGCAGTGGCAAATAATTCATCTAAGTCGAACAGTTCACTGGATAAAGATGCTTTTTTGCAGCTTTTGGCAGCACAGATGAGGTATCAGGATCCGTTGGAACCTACCAGTAACACAGAGTATATGTCACAGTTGGCACAATTTTCAACAGTGGAGCAGTTGGAAAATCTCAATAGTACATACATGACAAATCAGTCTATGAATCTTGCTGGGAAATATGTGATACTAAATGTCCCTGATTCATCTGGAAAGATTTCGCAGGTGAGCGGGCTTGTTGATTATGTAACGCTGCGTGACGGAAAAGCTTATTTTTCCATTAAGGACAAGTATTATGATGCAGAATATCTGGATTCGGTAGTAAGTCTTGATTATTTGGAATATATTATGAATAATAATCCGAATAATTCCGACGAAAATAAGAATGACCAGACAACAGGTTCAGAAGGTGATACAGAAGGAGCTGAATAAACACAACCTTAAGGAAAAGGGGAGATCGTATGAACCGTTTACAAAGTTCATTTATGTCAATTGACCAGGTAAAAGATAGGTATCTTAATGATAGTAAGATTACCGGCAGACAGAAAGCTGAAAATGAACAAAGACTTTCTTTTCAACAGGTTTTTCTTGAAGAAGCAGGCAGGAAAAATGCCTCTTTACAGGAAGTGACATTTTCCAAGCATGCAAATGACAGACTTGCCAGCCGTAATATCAATCTGAATGACGAACAGTTGGAACGACTGAATAAAGGAGTTATGCAGGCGAAGGAAAAAAGCATTAAAGAGTCTTTAGTTATGATGGATAATATTGCTTTTATTGTAAATATAAAGAATAATACAGTAATTACAGCAATGGATCAGGAAACAAATGATAGTAATGTGTTTACAAATATTGATGGAGCAGTAATTGTATAGCCGGACCTTTTGGAGGCTATTTATCCCTGAATGGCGGACGGGATAGACATCAATTAAATTTAGGAGGTCAGTAATTATGATGAGATCAATGTATTCTGGTGTAGCAGGACTTAGAACACACCAGACAAAAATGGATGTTATTGGTAACAATATTGCAAATGTAAATACCGTAGGGTTTAAGAGCAGTTCCGTATTATTTAAGGATGTTTTGTATCAGACAACACAAAATGCAACCGGTGCAACGGGGAATTCCGGCGGAAGGAATGCCAAACAGATTGGTTTGGGTACCGGGGTGGCAACGATTAATGTTTCACATACTCCTGGTTCTTCACAGTCTACAAATAATCCGTATGATTTAATGATCAACGGAAGTGAATTTTTTATTGTCAATCGTGCCGGAACGAATTATTTTACAAAAGTCGGTGCATTTGATGTGGATGATGCCGGTAATCTGGTGACCGGTGACGGTGATTTTGTAATGGGATGGCAGGTGGACCCGGAGAATCCGGATCAAATCAGAAGAGACACTGTATCAGCACTTCGACCGAAATCGATAGAGAATCAGACTGCAGCACCGGAGATGACTTCTGAAGTCAATATATCCGGTAATATTGTAGCAACGGATCCGAAATTGCTTACACAGGAAGGTACAGTTACAACGGTGTCGATTTATGATAATCTTGGATATACCTATACGGTTAAATTCAAGATTACTCAGGATCCAAATGACAGCAGTCTGTATAATATAGCGGTGGATTCTATCAAAGATTCCAAAGAAAATGATATTTTACAGAACGGATATACAGCGACACTTGGTGCAGCACAAATCCGATTTGACAAAGATACAGGTTCTTTTATAGGAGTAGGTGCAACAGGGAATGAGAAGGGAATGCTGTTATCCATTGTACCGAATAACGCCAGTAAGGGAGATGTTTTTTCATCCGGGACCAATGATCTGATTGGAAAGACGGTGAGTGTCAAAGCGGTTGGTCCTCTTCCAGCGGTAACGGGTGTGGTGACTGCGGTTAATGTTACAGGCGGACAGAAAACGGTTACTATTAACGGAAACAATTATCCGGTTTCTGCAATTGATCAAAACTCTCTGGATTCCTCTGTTTACTTAGGTGTAAATGTAGATTGTTCTGCTCTTACCATGTATGAGGTTCAGGGCGGTGGCGGTGAATGTGCTGTGGAAACGCATCGCGGCACAACCGGAGGAGGTCGTACAGTAGGTACGTTAGATGATATCGTGATTGATACAAACGGTAAGATTTACGGTACTTATAGCAATGGTGTTGAAAGATTATTAGGGCAGATTGCAGTTGCTAATTTTGTGAATCCTGCCGGTCTGGAAGCAATTGGAGGTAGTTTATACCGGGAAACAAGAGCTTCCGGTGAATTTGACGGAATTGGAGCAGATATCTCTAATACAGGGGATTCCATGACTCAGAATGTATTAGAAATGTCTAATGTGGACCTTTCAAAAGAATTTACAGAGATGATTGTTACCCAAAGAGGTTTTCAGGCAAATTCCAGAATTATTACGGTTTCTGATACTTTGATTGAAGAACTGGTAAATCTGAAACGATAATCTTGTTTAAAAAGGGGATGTCTCTTTTACATAGTAAGTGAGACGTCCTCCCTTTTTGTTTTTTGCCTGATAAAAAGTAAGAAAATAGATTGTGCCGGGTGTTGTATGAAGATTTACAAAAAAGACGGAGGTGGAAAGATGATAGAGCTTACAAAGATTAATAATACAAAATTTACATTAAATGCAGAAATTATTGAGTTTGTAGAAGAGACACCGGATACAGTTATTTCATTGACCACTGGTAAAAAAATAATTGTAAAAGAGAGTAGACAAGAGGTGACAAATCTAGTAATATACTATAAGAGAATGATTTACAATGATTCTTTGAAATTTTAGTGGAAAATATCATATTTTTATGGTATATTATATATGTGTTTTTGAACACAAAGTAAAAACATGAATTTACATATAGATAGGTGAGGTGGAAGTTTTGGACTTAGCGTCGATTATAGGACTTATAGCAGCATTGGCATTAATGATTTTTGGTATGGCGAATGGAGATTATGGTGTGGCGGCACTGCCCTGGTTTATTGATGTGGCATCCATTCTTATTACATTTGGTGGTACCTTTGGTTCAGTATTGGCAGGTAATACGATTCAGAGTTTTTTGGGAGGCATAAAAACAATGTCTCTGATATTTAAAACATCCAAGCTGGATCCGGTGGGAACCATCAGGCAGATTATTGAATTATCTAATGTCGCACGAAAAGAAGGCTTGCTGGCATTGGAGGAATCAAGCAATAATTTGGAAGATCCATTTATGAAAAAGGGAATTTTGCTGATTGTCGATGGTACCGATCCTGAATTGGTAAGAGGGATTCTGGATGCAGAGCTTGTGAATACGGATTCAAGACATCAGAAAAATATTGAGTTTTGGAAGCAGGTTGGTGCAATGGGACCTGCCTGGGGTATGATCGGTACTTTGATTGGATTGATATTGATGCTTAAGAATCTGTCAGACCCGGATTCCATCGGACCGTCTATGGCAACTGCGTTGGTTACTACATTTTATGGTTCTGTTTTGGCAAACTGGTTAAGTGCACCGGTGGCAACAAAACTAACTTCAATGAATGAAGAGGAGATACAATTAAAGGAATTAATGATTGAAGGTTTGTTATCGATTCAGGCAGGAGAGAATCCAAGAGTAATTGAAGAGAAATTAAAATCGTTCCTTGCACCTGGGCTCAGGGAGGAACTGTCCGAAGGCGGTGAGTAGAATTGGCAAAAAGAAAAGAAAAACCTGCTGAAGAGGGGTCACCGGCATGGATGAACACATTTAGTGATTTGATGAATCTGTTGCTTTGTTTTTTTGTACTGTTATTTGCGAGTTCTACCGTAGATGCAGAAAAGATTCAGAAAATTGCGGCATCTTTTAACAATATCAGTTTTAGCGTGTTGGAAACGGGTGCGGTTTCAAAGATAGAAGGACAGATTGTTTCCGGTGGAGTTACACAGCTTCCGGGAATTGAATCGATACTGGAGTATATAGGGGTTTCTTCTAAGGTGGAAGGAAATAATCAGGATTTATCAGCTACAGGGGCAGATGACGGAACCAATGAACGCTCGGATCAGCCGGATAGTGTGAAACCGAACACGGAAGAGACGATTATCGATAATGAGAATCAGATCGTAGCGGAAAAGGAGATGTCTGTTCAGGAATTAAAAGAAAAGATGGAGGAACAGGGATTAGAACAGTCTGAAGAAATGTATGATGAGATTTCCCAGATGATTGATTCTTATAGTATAGAAGAAAGAGTGGTTTTGGATTATAATTCGCAATATGTTTCGTTGGATTTGAATGGTGCTGTTTTGTTCGATGCCGGTCAGGCTGAAATTCGGGAGGATGCAAAAGTATTTATGAGGAAAATTGCATCCATATTGGAAAGATATAAAGACTGTGTTGTCGAAATTGAAGGACATACAGACAATGTTCCGATTCATAATGCAAAATATGAGAGTAACCGGACTTTGTCGGCTGCAAGAGCAATTAAAGTTTATGAATATTTGATGGAGCAGGTCGATCTGATTGATAAAAATATGAAAGTCGCAGGATACGGGGAAAGCCGCCCGGTAGATTCTAACAAGACAGAAGAAGGAAGGGCAAAGAACCGAAGAGTATCTGTTAAGATTTATAATCAATTAAATTCCGCAGCACAAACGGAGGAATAGGAGAGGACGATGAAAAAGAATTTAATTACAGTAATTATTTTAGCAATTTGTGTAGTGAATCTGATATTGAACATTATGTTAGTGTTCGTATGCATGCCTTCTGCAAGGAAAACAAATGATCTGATCACAAGGATTGCATCAGTTCTTGACTTAGAGCTGGAAGGTGAAGATGGACAGCCGACAGTTGATTTAAAACATATGGCAAACTTTAATATCGAAGCACAGGTTGTTAATTTAAAGGATGATGGCAGTGGAGAAGAACATTATGTTCAGATGGGACTGACATTAGGATTAGATAATTCTTCTAAGGATTATGAGACGTTGAATGGGGTTCTGACGGATGCATCTGGTGCTGTTTTTGACGAAGCACGTAATGTAATTCAGAATTATACTTATGCGGAGGTGTCAGATCAGGCAACGCAGGAGAAAATAAAGAAGCAAATCCTTGAAAATCTCCAGAAGAAATATTCAACGCAGTGTATTTACAGTGTATCCTTTAGTAAATTTACTACCCAATAGTTTTATCAGGAAGCAGTCATTATACTATTGGAGGTGAGAATATGGCAGATGTATTATCTCAAAATGAGATTGATGCGTTGCTGAAACAATTAAGTACTGGTGAATTAGACGTAGATGGTATGAATGATGAACCAGCGGTTAAAATTAAAGATTATGATTTTGCAAGGCCGGCAAAATTCTCTAAGGAGCATTTAAGAACATTAGAGATTATATTTGAGCATTTTGGCAGACTGGTTTCCAGTAATTTGCCGGCATACCTGCGAAAAAATGTGCAGGTGGATGTCATGAATTCAGAGGCAGTTACCTATTCTGAATTTTCTAATGCATTGTCCAATCCGGTATTGCTTGGAATTGTGGATTTTGCCCCGTTGCAGGGAAATGTTATCATTGAACTGGCATCGAATCTTGGATTCGCAATTATTGACAGAATGCTTGGAGGTATGGGAGATCCTCTTGAAAAGGCAAGAGATTTTTCAGAGATTGAATTAAGTGTTTTGGAAAGGATATTTACAATTGTGGTGGATTTGTTACGGGAACCGTGGAGTAATGTAATTGAAATTTACCCAAGATTGGAAAGAATCGAAACGAATTCACAATTCGCACAGATCATTTCACCAAGTGAAATGATTGCCATTGTTACCATCAGTGTTGCGATTGGTAATGTGGAAGGACTTATGAATGTCTGCCTACCGTTTATTACGTTAGAGGATATTATGGATAAGTTAAATACTAAGTACTGGTTTTCTACTATGCAGAGTAAAGATGAAACGTCTTATGATGAGGTGATTGAAACTTTGATCAATAAGGCACAGATACCGATAAAAGCTCTGTTAGGGAAAAGCAGTATATCGGTTATAGATTTTATTAATTTGCAAGTTGGCGATATTATTAAACTCAATTCTCAGGTGGATGATGAACTTGATGTATATGTTGGTAATATTGTTAAATTTAAAGCGTTACCGGGTTCCGGTGCTGATAAATATGCCGTAAAGGTAACAGAAATTATAAGAGAGGAGTAGGAACATGGATGGAATGTTATCACAGGAAGAGATAAATGCATTACTAGGCAATACATCCGGTGACAGTAGTGATGCGGCTCCAGGTTCTGATAAAGGCGATTCTCTAAGCACACAGGAGTGTGATGCAATTGGAGAAATTTCAAATATTTGTATGGGAACAGCAGCAACTACGCTTTATTCCCTTGTGAATCAGAAAGTAACGATTACGACACCGACTGTATCAATCTGCAATTGGGATGAGCTCGTGGCCGATCATGAAAAACCCTGTGTTTTTATTGATATATCATATAAGGAGGGAATTGAAGGAAGTAATGTCTTGATTCTTTGTGAAGATGATGTTAAAGTAATAACAGATTTAATGATGGGAGGAGACGGTACTAATTTAGTAGATGAATTATCGGAGTTACATTTAAGTGCAATATGTGAAGCGATGAATCAAATGATGGGATCGTCAGCTACTTCATTGTCTTCCATGTTGAATCAAAAGGTAGATATTTCACCACCTTCAGCAGAAGTGGTGAATCTGACGGATGAATTTGAAGCAGACAAATTTGGGGTGCTTCGAGATCAGCCAATTGTCAAAGTTTATTTTAGAATGGAAATCGGTGACTTGGTAGACAGCAGTATTATGCAGCTATATCCGATTGATTTAGCAAGAGAATTATATGCAAAATTTGCTTCGACAAAAGAATCCGAAACCGTTCAGGAAGATGCTAAACCAGTGGAACAGCAGGCACCGACGCAGACAAATGATATGTCCATGACAGGGCAGCCGATGATGAATCAGGGTACGCCGATGGGACAGCCGATGATGAATCAGGGAATGCCAATGGGGCAGCCAATGATGAATCAGGGAATGCCGATGGGACAGCCGATGATGGGGCAGGGAATGCCATATGGTTATGCACCTCCTATGCAGGATGTTAATGTACAACCGGTTCAGTTCCAGCCATTTAGTGCAAGTGTGAATCCGATTACACAACAGGAAAATATTGATTTGATTATGGATGTTCCGTTAGAGGTTACAGTTGAGTTAGGAAGAACTAGCAAATCGATAAAAGAGATTCTGGAATTTACGCCAGGAACCATAATTGAGTTAGAGAAAATAGCCGGAGAACCGATTGATGTTTTGGTAAACGGTAAGCTTGTGGCGAAAGGCGAAGTAGTTGTCATTGAAGAAAGTTTTGGTATAAGGGTAACAGAAATTATTAAATAATAAATTATTATATGAAATGGAGAAAGTGATATGGCAAAGAGTATTTTAATATGTGATGATGCAGCTTTTATGAGAATGATGATTAAAGACATTTTAGTTAAGAACGGCTATACGATTGCTGGTGAAGCAGAGAATGGAGCAAAAGCAGTAGAAAAGTATGCTGAAACACAGCCGGATCTTGTATTAATGGATATTACAATGCCAGAGATGGATGGAATTCAAGCATTAAAGAAGATTAAAGAGTCTGATCCGAATGCAAGTATTGTTATGTGTTCAGCAATGGGACAGCAGGCTATGGTTATTGAAAGCATTCAGTCCGGTGCAAGAGACTTTATTGTAAAACCATTCCAGCCAGACAGAGTTTTAGAAGCTGTAAAGAAAGCAGTTGAGTAATATGGTCTTAGTTCAATCAACTTCAGATTTGAAAAGTATTGGACAACTGATTTGTTCTGTTTTGTTGTTCCTTTTTGTTCTTTTTCTGGCTTATGTAGCAGCAAGATTTGCCGGGAGTTTTCAGTCTAATGTTTTGAACAAGCGCAGTAATATTCAAGTAATAGAAGCCTTTCGATTGTCGAATAATAAGATGGTTGAGATTGTAAAGATTGGCAACCGTTATCTTGCATTAGCTGTCTGTAAGGATAGCATTACTGTGTTATCAGAGTTGGATGAATCTGAAATAAAGGAACAGGAAGTATCATTGAAACCGATTGATTTTAATAGTATATTGGACAAAATAAAACATGAAAAACAAGAAAAAAACAAATCAAATTAAAAAAAGAATACTGGAACATATCCATATTAAAAAGTTTATAGTTGCGTATTTTATTATCTTTATTGTTTTATGTGCCGGATATCATGTTCAGGCAACTGGTACGACAGAGGGCGTAACAAATGAAGATGCAGTGAACAATCTGGAAAACGATGTTCCGTTTTCCTTTGGTGTTACTGTAGATACGAATAATGATGAAGGCACGCTTGCCGGAACCCTTCAGATGCTGTTGGTGATTACTGTTATTTCTCTGGCTCCATCAATTATTATTATGATGACGTCGTTTACGAGGATTATTGTCGTCTTTCATTTTTTGAGGACGGCTTTGGGTACTCAGTCGGCGCCTCCTAATAATGTATTGATAGGGCTAGCCTTGTTTTTAACTCTTTTCATTATGAGTCCTACTCTGGACAGAATTAATAAAGAGGGAATTGGACCTTTATCAAGAGGAGAAATCACACAGGAGGAGGGGCTTAAAGCATGTATGGAACCGTTAAGAGATTTTATGTTTAATAATGCAGAGAAAGAGGATATTAATTTTTTTCTGGATTTAGCCAAAATAGATAAGATTGAAGAGATAACAGATATTCCGAATTCTGTTTTGATACCGTCGTTTATTTTGGGAGAACTTAGGAAGTCTTTTATGATTGGTTTTCTTCTTTATATTCCCTTTATCGTAATTGATATGGTTGTGGCATCTACTTTGATGGCAATGGGTATGATGATGCTGCCGCCAACCACAATTTCCATGCCGTTTAAGATTCTGTTGTTTGTGATGGCAGATGGCTGGAATCTGGTGATTGGGGAAGTAATTAAAAGTTTTAACTACTGACGTTATTTTATTAGATTGGAAGTGTGAAAATGAGTTCAGCAGAAGTAATCGACATTGCAAGAGAAGCACTATGGCTGATAATAAAATGTTCAGCTCCGCTGTTGCTGGTATCTTTGGTAGTAGGTCTTGTTATCAGTATTTTTCAGACGGTGACTTCGATTCAGGAGCAGACTTTGACCTTTGTACCCAAAATACTAAGTATTTTTATTACACTTATTATATGCGGTGGTTGGATTATGGACAATATCGTAACATTTATGGCTCGGTTATTTGAAAAATTTTCTGCATATGTGGGGTAGCATATGATTGAACAGTCTTTTTCCATCCAGCGTTTGGAATACGATCTGGCAGTTTTAGTCAGGGTGTTGGGAGTGATTGCCTATGCTCCTATTTTTGGTAATGTGACAGTAACCAGAAGAGCCAGACTGATACTTGGTCTTGCAATATCTTATGCAATGATTGCAGCAAATCCATATGTTCCGCTTGAATATACTTCATTTGTGGAATATACCGTGATTTTACTAAAGGAACTGCTTGTAGGATTGACGCTGGGATTTACTACAAGTATTGCACTGACGATCATTAATATGGCGGGTCAGTTTATAGACCGGGAAATCGGGTTTTCCATGGTTTCCAATTTTGATATGACATTTAACACGGAAACAACGATTACAGCCGAGTATTACAGTATGCTCGTAATGCTTATCATGCTGTGTACCAATATGCATTACTTTATTCTTTCTGCATTGTCGGATTCCTTTGAAATGATTCCAATCGGACATGTTGTCGTTGATTCGGGTATCCTTTATGATACCATGATCGGATATATAACAAATTATTTTATGATTGCAATCCGGATTGGTCTTCCGGTTATGATATCGATTATGTTGTTAAATGTAGTATTAGGCGTTTTGGCAAAAACGGCACCGCAGATGAATATGTTTGCGATTGGTATCCAGTTGAAAATTTTTGCAGGTTTCGCTGTTATGTTTGCTACCCTGTCTTTTTTGCCTAATATAACAGAATTTGTTTATCATCAAATGCAGGATGTTGTGGTAGATGTACTGCAGGCATTTGTAACCTGAGACAAAAGCATGGCATTTTTGCGGATGTGAGGTATTGATACAAATGGAATATAACTACAAAATACAAATACCACTGGATCTTCAGATGTTTGCAAAGGAAGGACCTGGCGGAGAAAAAACAGAAAATGCAACTGCTAAAAAACTACAGGATGTCCGTAAGGAAGGTAATGTGGCAAAAAGCAGGGAGGTTCCGACAGCAGCTTCGCTTTTGGCATTGTTTGTAAGTTTTAAACTGATAATAGGATTTATAGGTAACCGGATGCTGAAATCTTTTTCTGATTTTTACCAGTTAATCCCCAGATATGCAGAAGGTGAAATTGAAACAGTTGACTTTTCTTTTCTGATGCTGAAAGGAATTACAAGTATTTCGATCATGATTCTGCCGTTCTTATTAATTGGCTTTTTAGTTGCACTTTTTAGTAATACATTTCAGTTTAAATTTCAGGTAACATCAAAGCCATTGCAGCCGAAATTTAGTAAAATGAATCCAATAAATGGATTTAAAAGAATTTTTTCGTTAAATACGCTAATGGAGTTTTTAAAGTCCCTTGTGAAAGTCGTAGTGATTTCCTATCTGGTGTATGGTGTTTTTTCGGAACATGCTAAGGACTTGTATTTGATTTATGATATTTCATTAAAGCAGAGTATTTTGCTGATGTATGATATTGTTATGGAATTAGGAATTAAAATCTGTATTCTGTTTTGTCTGATTGCCGTTATTGATTTGATGTTTCAACGATGGAAATTTAAACAGGATAATAAGATGACCAAACAGGAAGTGAAGGATGAATACAAGAATCAGGAGGGAGATCCTAAGGTAAAAGGGCAGCAAAAACAGAAAATGATGCAGGCTGCACGGCAGAGAATGATGTCTGCAATTCCGGAAGCGGATGTTGTGATCACCAATCCCACTCATTTTGCGGTGGCGTTGTCTTATAAGTCAGGACAGGGGCAGGCACCGGTCGTCGTAGCAAAAGGTGCGGATTTCTTAGCAGGAAGAATCAAGGAGATTGCAAAAGAGCATCAGGTTGAGATTGTAGAGAATAAACCCCTTGCAAGAATGTTATATTACAATGTTGATGTGGGAGCAGAGATTCCCCCTGAGCTTTATCAGGCAGTGGCGGAAGTTCTTGCTTATGTATATCAGCTTCATAACAGGGTTAGTTAGTGATTATATATATTTATAGATTCTATAGAAAAAAGAGTAGGAGGTGTGAAAAAGATGAAAAAGACGGATTTGTATGTAGGCTTGTATTTATTAGCAGCAGTTATCTTTTTCATTATGCCGATTCCTTCTATATTACTTGATTTACTGATTACTTTCAATCTTATGGTAGCATTGGTTATTTTATTTAACTGTCTTTATGCAAAAGATACTTTGGCAATGTCAAGCTTTCCTACGATTCTTTTGTTTGCTACGCTTTTTAGAATTTCATTAAATGTATCGTCTACCAGATTGATTCTTTCAACCGGAGATCCAGGCGTTGTAGTAGAGACATTCGGAAACTTTGTTGGCGGAGGAAATCTGGTAATCGGTACGATTATTTTTATTGTATTAGTAATTGTGCAGATGGTCGTAATCAATAAAGGTTCTGAACGTGTATCTGAGGTTACAGCAAGATTTACACTGGACGCAATGCCGGGAAAACAGATGTCAATTGATGCGGACTTAAATACAGGTGCGATTACCGATAAGGAGGCACAGGAACGCAGGGATAAGATTCAACAGGAGTCTGCTTTCTTTGGCTCTATGGATGGTGCTACGAAGTATGTAAAGGGTGATGCGATAGCGGGTCTTATTATCACACTGGTCAACCTGGTTGGAGGCATTGTGCTGGGAGTTATGATGCAGGGACTTGAACTTTCAGAAGCTTTGTCAAAATATACGATTTTGACAATTGGTGACGGATTGGTTTCCCAGATACCGTCTATGCTGATTTCCATTGCAACCGGTATACTTGTTACAAAGGCTTCCGAATCAAGTAATATTGGAGATATTATGATGGGACAGTTGTTCCATGTGCCAAAGGTACTTTATATGGTGGGAGGTGCTCTGTGCTTTCTTGGTGTTTTTACACCTCTTAGACAGCAGGGGAGAATTCTGATTTATCTGGCTATGGGGCTTGGAATAATCGTACTTGGAAGATTGGTTGAACATTCACAGGAAGTAGAGGCCATTGAAGAGGAAGTAAGGGAAGAGGATGTGCAGGCAGACGAAATTCGCAGGCACGAAAATGTGAATGCATTATTACAGGTAGATCCGATTGAATTGGAATTTGGATATGGTATCATTCCTCTTGCGGATGTGAATCAGGGTGGTGATCTTTTAGACCGTGTTGTTATGATAAGAAGGCAGATTGCACTGGAGCTGGGTGCGGTGGTACCGATTATCCGGTTACGGGATAATATTCAGCTGAATCCGAACCAGTATATTATTAAGATAAAAGGAATACAGATAAGTGAAGGAGAAATTCTTTTTGATCATTATATGGCAATGAATCCGGGATATGTAGAAGAAGAAATTACCGGTATACCGACGTTTGAACCTTCCTTTCACCTTCCTGCAATCTGGATTACAGAAGCACAGCGTGAACGTGCGGAGTCAATGGGATATACCGTTGTTGACCCACCGTCCATTATTGCAACGCATTTGACGGAAATTATTAAAAGTCACTTAGACGAATTGATGACAAGACAGGATGTACAGAACCTGATTAACAATGTGAAGGAGAGCAATCAGACGCTGGTGGAAGAATTGGTTCCGAAACTGCTTGGGGCAGGAGAAATTCAAAAGGTATTACAAAATCTGCTTTCAGAGGGGATTTCCATTCGGGATTCGGTTACAATTTTTGAGACATTGGCAGACTATGCTTCCACTACAAGGGATACGGATGTTTTAACGGAATATGTAAGGCAGCGTCTGAAACGTGCTATCTCTAACACATATTTTGCAGAAGGGGAGATGACAACGGTTGTAACACTGGATCCTAAAGTGGAACAAGATATTATGGATTCTGTCAAACAGACAGAACAGGGAGCATATATTACATTAGACCCTGCAAAGACAAAAAAGATACTGAATTCTGTGGAAGCGGAAATAAAGAAATTGGAGAATCAGGGAAAGGCACCAATTATTATTACCTCTCCAATTGTAAGAGTGTATTTTAAAAAATTGACGAAGGAATATTTTAAGGATTTAATTGTAGTATCATATAATGAGATTGAATCAGATATTGAATTACAATCGATCGGGGTGGTGACAATCAATGGTAATTAAAAAATTTAGGGCAAATACAGAGACAGATGCAATTATGCTGGCAAAGGAAGATTTGGGAAATAATGCGATTGTGATGAATATTAAAACGATGAAGCCCAAAGGTCTTTTTAAGATGTTTCGAAAAACGGTTGTGGAAGTAACTGCGGCAGTAGATGAAGCAAACGATAAAGAGAAAAAACAGACAGAAAGTGGAGTATCTTCCCAGTTTAATGCCCAGATTGATGAAAAACTTCATCCGGAGCTAAAAAAAGAAAGCCCGGATGCCAAAGAGGAAAAGGAGTTAGAAGAGAAGCTTAACAGTCTTGCTAAATTGTTAGAGCAGCAGATTGAATCACAAAAAATAGAGGAAAAGAAAATGGATTCCAAAGCATCAGTCAAACAGGAAACAAAAGAAGAGGATGATAAAAGTGCTAAGGATGATAAAGAGCCTGAGGAGAAGAAAAAAGATGATTCCCAAAAGGATAGCCTGAAAAGTAAGTCGATTGACTTAATCATAGAGCAGTTAACAAATAGTGAAGTTTCTTATCCGTACGCAAAACAGATTCTAGATGAAATTACCCATGCCAGAAATATCCGCACTTTAGACGATATGTTGGCTTGTGTCTATCAAAAGATCATACTAAAATTAGGGCAGACAAAACCGATTTCTTTTGATAAAGAGGATAAGAAACCAAAGGTGATTTTTTTTGTAGGACCAACGGGAGTAGGTAAAACAACTACAATTGCAAAGCTTTCTTCAAAACTGATCTTAGAAGAAAAGAAAAAGATTGCGATTTTTACAGCAGATACGTATCGGATTGCTGCGGTAGAACAGATTAAGACATATGCCAATATTTTATCAATTCCGGTGGAAATTATATATGAACCAAAGGATTTGGAGGAATTTTTGCCCCAATACAAGGAATATGATTATATTCTTGTAGATACAGCGGGGCGCTCTCATAAGAATAAAGCACAGATTGATGACTTAAAGGCATTATTTGAAGCATTTTCTAAGTATAGTATTTTAACCTATTTGGTTTTAAGTGCAACTACAAAATATACAGATTTGAAAAATATTACTGCATTATATGAAGATATGACAGAATACAGCTTGATTTTTACCAAATTAGATGAAACCAGTGCAATTGGTAATATATTAAACGTTAAACTCGATACCGGGATGCCGTTATCTTATATATCCTATGGACAGAATGTTCCCGACGATATTGAGGTGATGAATCCACAGATTATCGCCAAACAGGTATTAGGAGGAGGCGAAGGCTATGGATCAGGCAGATAAATTACGAGAAAAAATGGAATTATTAAAGGAAAAGACCTCATCTGCCAGAGTCATAGCGGTTACCAGCGGAAAAGGCGGAGTCGGTAAAACCAGTGTATCTGTAAATCTTGCATTGGAACTTAGAAAGCAAGGGGAAAAAGTGGTGATTTTAGATGCAGATTTCGGATTGGCAAATGTTGAGGTGATGCTGGGAATCCGCCCACGGTATAATTTAGTGGATTTGGTTTTTAACAACCGAACAATCGAAGAGATCATTACGGAAGGTCCTATGGGAATCGGTTTTATTTCAGGAGGGTCCGGAGTTCAGGATTTAGTGAATCTGGAGAAGGGACAGTTAAAAAAGCTGATTGCGAAACTGGTTAAGCTGGATAATCTATATGATGTGGTGATCATAGATACCGGTGCCGGAATCTCGGATTCCGTTCTTGAATTTGTATTGACATCACCGGAAGTATTACTGATTGTAACACCGGAACCTACATCGATTACAGATGCATACTCTCTGCTAAAGGCGGTAAACCGGAACAAAGAGTTTGACAGGAAGAATAAATTCATCAAAGTGATAACAAACCGTGTGGAAAGTGAAGAGGAAGGAAGGGAAATCTATGAGAAAATCAGCATTGTGGTATCCAAGTTTTTGAATATCCGGTTGGACTATCTGGGTTATATTCCTCAGGATAAAAGAATGGGAGACGGTGTAATTGAACAAAGTCCCATCTCCATCAGTGTGCCGAATAGTGAGCCGGCAGTCAGGATTAGGGAAATTTGTAGTAATTTGTTGGAACTTCCCTTTGAGGAAGACAAGAAAATGGGAATTGCAAGGGTACTTCTTGAATTTATTAGATCGAAAAAGAATAGGGGTTAAGGGATATGGATAGTATGATTACCATTGGTGATAAGCTGGAATTGAAGAAAATTGAAACGGATTTGCCGGAGACTCCGGATAAAAGACTGCCTATTTATATCAGTCAGGTTCTGGATGAATCACAAAGTGGGGAATATCTGGTTTCCATGCCAATTAGGGAAGGAAAGGTGATTCCTCTTGGTATTGGACAGGAGTTTTATGCAACTTTTTATTCAAAAAAAGGATTGCTGCAATGTCAGGTTGAGGTGACCGGACGTTACCGGCAGGATGAACTGTTTTTAATGGAGATTACCCAGAAAACGGATTTGGAAAAGATTCAAAGAAGAGAATATTTTCGGCTTTCTTGTACGCAGCCGTTAAAATATCATGTTTTAAATGATGTAGAGCAGAAAATGTTGGAAGAACAGGCAAGATGTGATATAGATGAAGTGACGGTGGAATGGAAAGGAGGCACAATGTTAGATTTGAGTGGTGGTGGGATTTGGTGTGTGTCCTCTTTCAGAGAAGAAAGGAATTCCGTTTTTCAGGTATGTTTTGATTTGACAGTGAATGATAAAAGAGAAACAATTCATGCATTTGCTGTTTTGCTCCGGTCTGAGCGAAACCAGAAAAATCCGACTTTATTTGATCACCATTTGATGTTTTGGAAGATGGAACAAAAGCTGCGTGAAAAGATTATCCGGTTTATTTTTGATGAACAGAGAAAAAAACGTGCGAAGGGAATTGGACAGTAATCATAGAAGAACTGTTGCACAAAGAAATGTTTTAAAGTAACATTTTTTGTGTAACAGTTTTTTATCTTCAAAGAGATAAAAGGAAATATCATACTTTATTTTTATAAAATAATTGTGTATAATATCATTATACACTTATGTGTAGAGTAGGATTTGTTATAATTATTTTATTAAAAGCTATAGGGGGACAATATGGCAGACAGTATAATTAAGAAACTTGTCGTAATTGCCAGTTCAACAGGTGGACCCAAAGCATTACATAAATTAATTCCTATGCTGGATAAGAATTTAGATGCACCGGTAGTGATTGTACAGCATATGCCGAAGGGATTTACCACATCATTAGCAGAGAGACTCAATGAAGTTTGTGATATTGCGGTAAGCGAGGCAGAGAATGGTGAAATCCTGGAAAAAGGGCATGTATATCTGGCACGAGGAGGAAGACATATGCAGTTGGTCAGGAATATGAAGAATATGCTTGTCTTTCGTGAAAGTGATGAAGAACCGGTAAATGGATTAAGACCATGTGCAAATATTACATTTGAAAGTCTGATTCCGTTGGCATTTGATATGGTGATTTGTGTAGTGCTTACCGGTATGGGTTCAGATGGATTTACTGGTATTAAAAAACTAAAGGAAAATCAAAAGATTTATACAATTGCCCAGAATGAAGAATCCTGTGTAGTATATGGGATGCCAAGAGCAATTGTTGAAGGTGGCATGGCAGATGCCGTTTTGCCATTAGAAGAAATTAGTAAAGCGATTATGAAAAAAGCGGGGGTGCGTTAATTATGGATTTAAGTCAATATCTTGAGATTTTTATTGATGAGACACAGGAACATTTGCAGACGTTGAACGATCAGGTTCTTGTATTAGAAGCGGAGCCGGATAACATTGATACGATTAATGAGATATTCCGAGCAGCTCATTCGTTAAAAGGTATGGCAGGAACAATGGGATTTAAACGGATGCAGCGTTTGACACATGATATGGAGAATGTTTTTTCTGAAATCCGGAACGGTAAGATGAAAGTTACACCGGATCTTGTAGATGTGGTATTCAAGTGTCTGGATGCAATTGAGGAGTATTTGGCTTGTATTACGGAAACTTCAAATGAGGGTGAGAATGACAATGATGAGATTATCGGTTTGTTAAATGCCTGTTTGGAGGCAGAAGGAGGGGAATCTGAAAAAGAAAAGACTCCCGAAGTAAAACAGGAAAATAAGCCTGTAGAGGAAGGAGATAAACGTAAATTTCTTCGTATTAATATTGCTGATTTTGAAAAGAATGCAATTGTGGAGGCAAAATCAGATAAAAAGAATGTTTACGGGGCAACCATATATGTTGATGAGGGATGTATTTTAAAGGCAGCAAGGGCTTTCTTAGTATTTAAAGGCGTTGAAGGTATTGGAGAAATTATTAAATCCGTTCCTTCCGTTCAGGATATTGAAGATGAGAAGTTTGATTTTGATTTCTCAATTTTGATTGTTTCGGAAAAGCCGTTAGAGGAAGTAAAGAAAGTGATCGCCAATGTATCCGAGATTAAAGAGGTTGTAATTGAGGAGTATGAGATACCGGATGATGTGGTAGTTGTTAGTTCTGTTCAGGAAGAGGAAAAGAAAGCAGACAAAAAGGAAGAAGTAAAGAAAAAGACTTCTTCTAAAACAGGCGGAAAGGCGGTTGCGAATCGTTCGGTACGTGTTGATATTGAAAAACTGGATGTTTTGATGAATCTAGTCAGTGAGCTGATTATTGCAAAAAACGGTCTTGTTTCTGTAAGCAATCAGGAGGATAGTGATACTTCCATGCAGAGTTTTAACGAGCAGATTGAATATCTGGAAAGAATCACTACCAATATACATGAATCCGTAATGAAAGTGCGGATGGTACCGATTGAGAGTGTTGTAAATCGTTTTCCTCGGATGATCCGTGATTTGTCTAAGAAACTCGGAAAAGAGATGGAGTTGATTATGACGGGTGAAGATACGGAGTTAGACCGTACTGTAATTGATGAAATTGGAGATCCTTTGATGCATATGCTTCGTAATTCTGCAGATCATGGACTGGAGCCTACCGTAGAACGACTAAAGCTCGGTAAACCACAGGTAGGAACCATCCAGCTAAATGCGTATCAGGATGGTAATAATGTAACTATTGAAGTAGAAGATGACGGTGCTGGTATTGATGTTGAGAAAGTAAAAGCTTCTGCAATCAAGAAAGGGCATATTACAGAGGAGCAGGCGGAAATGTTAAGTGAGAAAGAAGCAATTGATTTGTTATTCCGTCCGGCATTTTCTACTGCTGAAAAAATATCAGATGTATCAGGGCGTGGTGTTGGTCTTGATGTAGTAAAGAATAAAATAGAAGGGTTAGGTGGTGATGTAGAAGTATCCACCAAACTTGGTGAGGGAACGAAGTTCACCGTGCGACTGCCTCTTACGCTGGCTATTATTCAGGCACTTATGGTAGAGATCAGGGGAGAAAAGTATGCAATACCTCTAAATTCCATCGTTACAATAGAAGATGTGTTGGTTGACGAGATTAAGTATGTGCAGCAAAAAGAAGTAATCAATCTGCGTGGGAGTGTGATTCCGATTGTAAGACTGGATGAGATGTTAGATTGTCCTCCAAGTGATGCAGAGCCGGAGAATCTGGTTGTTGTAATCGTTAAGAAGGGTGACAAACAGACAGGGCTTGTAATTGATAATCTGCTAGGACAGCAGGAGATTGTAATTAAGCCTCTTGGTAAGTATATCAATATTCATAAGATGATTAGTGGAGCCACGATTCTTGGTGATGGTGAGGTTGCATTGATTATTGATTCAAATTCATTGGTATAGGAGGGATACATATTATGGATGAAAATGTAGTTGCAAATGGGTTAAAGCAGTATATTGTAGTAAAATTAGACAACGAACAGTATGGGATTGACATTTCCTTTGTTGACAACATTGTACGTATGCAGCAGATCACAAGGGTTCCGAAAGCACAGTCTTATTTTGCCGGCGTTATTAATCTGCGTGGTGAGATTATTCCGGTGATGAATTTACGACTTAAATTCGGCTTAGAGCAAAGAGAAAATACAAATGCGACACGGATTATCATTGTAAAACCAGAGAGCAATGCAAAAATAGGGATTCTGGTTGACGAAGTGCATGAGGTTGTTACGCTGGAAGAGGAAAATATTGAAAAAACAGTTTATGATGAACAGGGAATGAATTTACTGGGAGTAGGTAAGTACAAAGATACGTTAATTTCTTTACTGAATATTCAGGGGATTATTTCCGAACTTGATAATGGGTAGGTGATAATATGTCATATGATGAAATGAACAGTACAAAAATGGATGTGTTACGTGAGATTGGTAATATTGGGGCGGGAAATGCGACGACTGCACTTTCCGTTATGCTGAATTCCAATCTGCGTTTAGAAATGCCGGTCGTAAAGGTGTTGGACTTTAATGAAATACCGGATTTGGTAGGCGGAGCAGATACAATTGTTGCAGCGGTTCTGACTCATTTCGAGGGAGACATAAGCGGAATGACATTGTTTATCCTGGAGTTAGAGGAAGCCAAAAATCTTATTTATACAATGCTTGGGAAAAATGATTCAGAGGAATTTAATGAATTTGACCATATGGATAAGTCGGCCTTGAAAGAAATTGGGAATATTCTGATGAGTTCCTATATTTCCTCAATCTGTACTCTTGCAAACTTTCATCTGCATACAGATCCTCCTGCCATTTGTATTGACATGGCAGCTTCTGTTTTGAGCATGCCGATTAGTGAATTAGGACAGATTGGTGATAAAGCATTGATTATTGATTCTAAATTTTTAGATAATGAAAGACCGATTAATGGTCTTCTCCTGTTTGTAGCAGATGAAGATTCATTTAATCATATTTTTAAGTCATTAGGGATTGGATACTGATATGGGAGAAATAATTAAAGTTGGTATAGCGGATTTAAAAGTGTGTCGTGCACCGGATCAGATTACTACAATCGGATTAGGTTCGTGTGTTGGTATAGTGTTATATAATACGTTAAATGATATATGTGGACTGGTACATATTATGCTTCCCTCCAGTAAGGGAATAAAAAACAACGAGAACCGTGCCAAATTTGCGGATACGGGAATTGAAGATTTGATACACGCATTGGAAAGGATGGGTGTGATGCGGCAGGCTCTTATTGCAAAGATTGCAGGGGGAGCAACGATGTTTCAGTTTACGGGAAAATCGGATATGGGAAGTATAGGCGATCGTAATGTAATCGCGGTAAAAGAGGTATTAAAGGCTTATGGCATTCGGATCGTTTCGGAAGATACCGGAGCAGATTATGGACGGACCATTGTCTTTGATCCGGTTTCCAAAAAACTGTTGATTCGTTCAGCCGGAAAAGCAGAAAAGAGCATATAATGATTTAATCATTATATTAGTAAAGGAAAAATAAAGGAAAGGGAGCGTATGCAAACACACATCTTTTACCCTTTGTGTTTGTACCTATCAGATATAAGCAGGCTTATGGTTGATAGGCTCGGTGCAAATTATGAAGTATCGATATTTGAGAGCATTTATTGTTTTACTTGCAGGTTTGGTGACATTGGTTGTAAATATGAAAACAAATAAGAATGTAACGGTTTCTTTATTGATTTTATTAGGTGTAATTGTTATATTTTATGTAATTGGCACCTTGTGTGTTGAAATCTTGCAGCGCTCTATGAATCAAAAAGAAAGTAAGAAAGAAGAACAGACGGAATCAGAACAAACGGATACGGATGAAAATGAAGAAGAGATGACGGAGCAGGCGGATTATAATATATCGGATAATTTTTTTGAAGATGACGAATAATACTGATACGCGGGGTGTGTAGAATGGACGATACAAAGAAAAATAAATTATGGGAGGAATATGCGAAAACAAGGTCTGACAAACTGAGAGAACAGATTATTATCGAATATGTTCCTCTGGTGAAATTTGTTGCGGGTCGTCTGAATTTGTATCTGGGTTATACGGTAGAATATGATGATTTAGTAAGCTATGGGGTTTTTGGTCTGATTGATGCCATTGATAAATTTGATTTTGAGAAAGGAATTAAGTTTGAAACCTATGCCAGTTTGCGGATTAGAGGAGCTATTCTTGATCAGATCCGTAAGATGGACTGGATACCAAGGTCTGTCAGGCAAAAACAAAAGCAGATTGAGAATGCAGTTACAAAACTGGAAAAAGAACAGGGTGGGAAATACAAGGATAAGGATATTGCAAAAGAATTAGGGATTTCCCTTGATGAATATAGAAGCTGGGAAGGTCTTGCCAATATTTCCAATATTGCTTCATTGGATGAATTTATGGAACAGGGAACAGAAAGTGGAGTGAAAGAATTTCGGAATACAGTATATGTGGAACCGGAGCAGGCAGTTGACAGGGAAGAAATCCGGCAGATACTGATGAAGGCATTGGAGTTGCTGACAGAAAAGGAAAAGAAGGTTGTTTTATTATATTATTATGAAGAGCTTACTTTAAAGGAAGTTGCAAATGTATTAGAGGTTTCGGAATCCAGAATATCGCAGCTTCATTCAAAGGCATTGGAAAAGATGAAGAAGCATTTGGGTGGTTATTTTGAATTTTTCATGGGATAATGAGGGTTGTGGAAAAGGAGTATGAAATGAAATATACAAATGGCTTTTTTCAATTAGATATTCGAAAAGACGGTGTATATGCATATATATATCCAGCGAAGGAAGGTGGCAGAGGAATTGCAATTCAGGAATTTGCTGCCTATTTGGAAAAGTGCGGGATTAGAGGCTATAATCTATCGGAATTAAACAATGCAGTTTCCAAAGCAGATAAGGAAACCGAAATTTTTGTCAGTTCTGAGGTAATAGGAGAAGTCCCTGAGATGGCAATGGTAAGAGTGACAAATGAAGGGATGGTAGCGGTAGTCCGTTTTTATCCACCCTCAAAGAACGGAAAATATATGACAGAAAACGATATTCTCAATGAGTTAGAACGTGCAAAGGTTACATATGGGATATCGAAAAAGGTACTTTATGCCTATATGGCAGGAAGACAATTTTGCAGAGATATACCCATTGCAAAAGGAAAAGCAGTTGTGCCGGGACGTGATGCAGAGATTATTTATAAATTTAATACAGATCCTACCGCTAAACCGTTGCTGTTAGAAGACGGGAGTGTGGATTTTCATCAGCTTAATATTTTTGTCAGTATAAAAAAAGGGGATTTACTGGCGGAATTAATCCCGGAACAAGAGGGAGCACCAGGGATTAATGTGTTCGGAGAGGAGGTTTATCCTCCGAAGGCGAAAAAGAGAAGTTTAAAATTCGGTAAAAATATCATATTGTCGGATGACCAGACAAAGATTTTTTCGGAAATAGATGGAGATGTTAAATTAACAGGAGATACGGTGTTTGTATCAGGAACCTACAATGTTCCGGCGGATGTAGATGCATCAACGGGAGATATTCGTTATAAGGGGAATGTACATGTTACAGGAAATGTCCGTGCAGGTTTTGCAGTAGAAGCTTCCGGTGATATTGAAGTAGACGGTGTTGTGGAGGGAGCAGTTTTAAAAGCCGGAGGAAACATTGTTTTAAAACGTGGAGTACAGGGAATGGGGAAAGGAATTCTTCAGGCAGAGAATGATATTATTACGAAATTTTTAGAAAGCTGTACGGTAAAAGCGGGACGTGTGATTAATGCAGGTTCCAGTCTTCACTCTGATTTAACTGCTGGAGAGACCGTTATTGTAAGTGGGAAAAAGGGATTTCTAATTGGAGGAAACGTATCAGCAGGAAAAAGAATTGAGGCCAGTGTATTTGGAAATAAAATGAATACGGTTACAACTTTAAAAGTGGGAGTTGATCCTGAGATGTTAGAGAAGTTTAAAAAATTAGCAATGACAATTAAAGAAAAACAGAAGGAAGTTTTGAAACATCGTCAAATTGTGCAGGTAACCAGAAAAAGAATGGAAGAAGGACGAAAAACGGCGATGCGTCAGACTGATTTGACGAAACTGGCAGATCGTGGCGTTAAGAAATTAGAAGAAGAACTGGAGAGGGAATCTGCCCAATATATAGCACTGAAGAAAGAGATTGAAAATAATATGGATGGTCGTGTAGTGGTAAACAGGATGATATATCCCGGAGTATGCATCTATATTTCCAATAGGGTATATTCGGTAAAGGATATTCAAAAAAGGTGTCAATTTAGAACAGATGGTGCCGATGTGGTGAGTACTTCAATAGTATAAGGAGGTTTTTTCATGATACGTCCGGTTGAAATGCAAATGCTGCTTCCCCGTACAGAGTCTGTCGGAACAAACCAACAGCATGAAAATCAGAGAGTAGTAAACGAAAATACATATGCGGCAAATGAAGTAAAACGGGAAGTAAAACACAATAGTGAGACCGTAATAAAAAAGGATGCAAATGAATTTGCCGAATATCAATATGATGCGAAAGAAGAGGGTAATGGAACTTACCAGGATTTAAGAAAACGTCATAAAAAGAAAAGGCAATCCGATATGGAAGCCGATGAGCTAACAGTAAAACAAAAAGATTACACGGATGACAAACAGCCAAGAATTAATATACAGATATAAAACGGGAGTGTAAAATGACAAGTTCAGTAGTAGTAATGATGATTATAGGTATTATAATGATTTTTTCAAGCTTTTTTATTTCGGAAAGATTTGAAAAAAGAGAAGATAATTTTAATATTGATCTGCTTACAGTGAATGAGGATTATGAATTTTCTGACAGGGAATTGCAGATTATTAAACGCAAAATCGAAGATGTGATTGCAAAACAGGCAAAGGATATTCTCTATGAAACGAATGAATCTCTGGCCAGTATGGCAAATGAAAAAACAATGGCATTGGGAGACTATGCAGTTGCGGTATGTGAGGAAATTGAAAAAAATCACAAGGAAGTAATGTTTCTTTACAGTATGTTAGATGACAAACAAAAAGAAATCATGAATACAGTAAGAGAAGTGAATCAGGTTCATTATCAAGTGAAGGAGCTGCTGTCCCAGATAGACGAGGAAAATAAAAGGATAGCTGAGGAAAAGAAGAAAATAGCTGAAGTGAAAGAAATGGAGAAAAGACAGTCGGCAATTGATCAGCTAAGTGCATTAAGAAAGCTGAAGGATAATACAAAACAGGATGTGGAACGAATTATACAGCAAGAGGGGATATCAGAACAAAAACGGGAACAGGAAATAGAAAAAGCAACGGAAACTGAGGCTATGCATGATGAGAAAGAACCGGATGAGAAATTGGAAAGGGAGTCTGGCGATAACGGAAAAGTAAATAAAACGAATCCTGTTTTAATAGAGGAAGAAACTCAGGATATGGATGACGTATTTGAAAAAATTGACCAGATGGAACTTGACTTTGACGAAGCATTGGAGGAGGAATATATGGAAGGGGAAAATTCCAACGATATTATATTAGAGCTTTACAAAAACGGTGAAAGTATTATTGAAATTGCAAAACAACTGGGTCTTGGGGTTGGTGAAGTAAAGCTTGTGATTGATTTGTACCAAGGAGAATAAAAATGAAGTTAAAGTATTTTTTAAGAGGTTTAGGTGTTGGCATTATCTTTTCATGTGTTATATTTTTTACAGCATACCAAACCGGTGAATCAGGTAAAATGACGGATGAGCAGATTATAAATCGGGCAAAAGAGCTTGGAATGGTGAAACAGGAAGATCCTTTGGAGAACCTGATTTCAAAACAGGAAGATCCGGCAAAAGAAACCTCAAAAGAAGATAACAAAGATACGGCGGTAAAAGACACAGATGGAACTTCTAAAAAGGATTCGGCTGCTACAGATTCAGAAAGTAAAAAGGAGCAGACAACAGAGGTTACAACACAAGAGCAGACAACGCAAGCGGAAACTGCGGCAGAGGAAAAAGGAGAAACCGTTACTATTAAGATTGACGGAGGCTCTACCTCTTATGCGGTTTGCCAGAAGCTGCATAAGGCAGGATTGATTGAAAATGCGGATGAGTTTGACACATATCTTGTAAAAAACGGATATGCCAGCCGGATTCGGGTAGGGGAATATGCTCTGAAAAAGGGAATGAGTTTTCAAGATATTGCGGAGGCGATTTCAGAGCATTGAAAAATCATAAAAAATTGATGGAGTATAAAAGTTGAAAAAGTACTTGACGAGGAGAGCTTTATTCGGTATGATAAGTCATACACATATTGGATAAGGCTTATTTTTTTATCTGTGATACATTCGTATCAATTTCTCATTTTATAAGGATATATCGAAAGGCCTGAATGGCAGGTTACAGTTAGTTTCTCTATTTTTCCATTAATGAAAGCAACATAGAATAAAGGATATACAACTAATAGAAGCAGAGGAGAACGTATTTATGAATTATCAGGAATTTTTAGAATATATTAAGGAAAATCTTGCAGAGATAATGGGGGCATATTCGTATAACTCCAAGGAAGAAAAAAAAGAATCTTATAAAGTAGAACTACATAAGGTGATAAAGAATAACGGAATTGTTTTAGACGGGATTACCATCCGAGGAAAAGAAGATAAGGTCACTCCTAATATTTATCTGAATTCTTATTTTGAAAGTTATCAGATGGGAAAACCTCTTACTGTAATTATGGAAGAAATCATTTATCAATATCAAAATGCAAAGGAAGAACGTGACTTTAAGGTAGAGGATATTACAAATTTTTTAAACGTAAAGGATCAGATTGTACTTCGCTTGGTAAACTATGAAAGGAATAAAGAACTGCTGAAGAACTGTCCTTATAAAAAATATTTGGATCTGGCAGTCACATTTCGATATATCGCAAGTAAGAACCGGATTGGAATCGCAAGTTCTCTAATATCCAACACAGAGTTTACCGAATGGAATGTGGCATTGGAAGACCTTTATCAGATTGCACTTTTTAATACAATGAGAGAGTTTCCGTGGCAGATGGATTCCCTTGCCAGAGTAATCTCGGACTGTTTAAAGCAAAAAGAGCCGGATATTCTGTCCAAAGAGCTGCTTGCTGATATGACAGAGTTTGAAGATAAAGAAAATAAAGTAAATATGTATGTACTTACAAATGACACCGGAATTAACGGAGCAACCTGTATCTTATATGATAATGTACTAAGGCATTTTGCAAAAGTACAGGATTCCAATATTTTTATTTTACCCTCCAGTATACATGAAGTTATGTTGGTGCCGGAAAATACAGAAACAGAACCTGAATTTCTCTCAAATCTGGTAGCGGAGGCAAACAACAGTGCGGTAGGGCTGATTGATCTGTTGTCAGATCATATTTATTATTATGACAGGGAGAAAGATAAAGTCAATATTTATGGAAAAAGCAGTTGAGCAGTGTATCGAAAGAGGGATTATTCTGTTGACAAAAAGGCCGGTATGCCATAAAATATAAGCTGAATTATAATTCACAAATGTGGGGGATACATATGAATAATAATTTTGTTAACAGAAAAGATCGAATTATTGCTTCTGCTATTGAAATCATAAGTGAATCAGGACTGGCTTCGCTTACTACAAAGACGCTTGCAATGAGGGAAAACATGTCGGAGTCTTTGCTTTACCGGTATTTTGGCGGTATTGAAGAAGTTTTGGTGGAAGTGGTTAATCTATTTACTAAATTTGATGATGGTATAATTGCTACAATTGAATCGAAAGAGATTTCACATTTGGATAAGGTTTTGGAATTGTTGAAGACATATGGGACTTATTATGATGGATACAAAGAATTGTCTGCGATTGTATTGAATTATGAAGAATTATTGCATAATGTCAACACCAGAGAAAGTATTTCCGCAGCGATTGATTTAAGAACCAGCTTTTTAAGGAAGGAATTTGACGCAGCAATGAAGGAAAAAGAAATTATAGATACTTTTACTTCAGAAGAGCTGACTAATATTTTCATGGGGAGTCTTACCAGAGATTTATTAAACCGAAGAATCTATTATGAGAATAAAAGTCATAATCAGGCAGCCCAATCCATACTTGACAAGATGGCAGATTTGATACGGAACCAATCCGATTCATAGCATCCGTATATAGGTAGGACATAATTTAGATTGTGTAGATGATTTGGAGGATTCTTATGAGAATATTAATTGCAGATGATGATTTTGTAAATAGAAGATTTTTAGAAAGAATATTTTCCCAGTATGGAGAAGTGGTGGTGGTCGATAATGGTATTTCTGCAGTAGAAGAAGCAGTAACGGCATTGGAAAATCACCAGTTGTTTGATATTATTTGTCTGGATATTATGATGAGCCGGTTAGATGGTTATAAAACATTGGAGGCAGTCAGAGAAGCAGAAAACAAATACGGGATTTACAAGGAAACACAGTCAAAGGTAATTATGATTAGTGCTCTGGATGAGGTGGCATTGGATAGTATTCAGGTGTGTAATGACTATGATGCATATATCTGTAAACCCATTATTGTAGAGAAATTTGAAGAGATGCTGAATAGAATGGGATTTCAAAAGAGAACAGAATGAGTATAGAGGATGGTTATGGATTTATTTGACTTTATGAGAGAAGTGAATATGGAAAAGGAATCACCTTTGGCAAAGAGACTCCGGCCAACAACCATAGATGAGGTTGTTGGCCAAAAACATATTTTAGGAAAAGATAAACTGCTTTACCGGGCTATTGAGGCAGATAAGTTAGGCTCTATTATTTTCTATGGTCCGCCGGGAACCGGCAAGACGACTTTGGCTATGGTAATTGCCAATACCACCAGTTCTATTTTTACATCGTTAAATGCCACGACTGCAGGAAAAAAAGATATGGAACAGGTGGTAAAGGAGGCGAAAGAACATTACGGAATGTATCAGAAAAAAACCATTTTATTTGTGGACGAGATACATCGGTTTAATAAGGCACAGCAGGACTATCTTCTTCCCTTTGTGGAAGACGGAACCATCATTTTGATTGGAGCTACAACGGAAAATCCTTATTTTGAGGTAAACGGGGCATTGATTTCCCGTTCCCATATATTTCGGTTAGAGCCACTGGGAAAGGAAGATATTAAGGAACTGATTAAGCGGGCCGTGTATGATACCCAAAAGGGTATGGGTGCTTATCACGCAGCTATCAGTGATGAAGCATTAGATTTTTTGGCAGATATGAGTGAAGGGGATGCCAGAAGTGCATTAAATGCGATTGAATTAGGAGTTCTTACAACAAAGCCGTCAGAGGACGGTAAGATTTATATTACGTTGCCGGTGGCAGAGGAGTGTATTCAAAGAAGAGCTGTCCGTTATGACAAGGATGGAGATAATCATTATGATACCATTTCCGCTTTCATTAAAAGCATGAGGGGATCTGATCCGGATGCAGCAGTGTATTATCTCGCAAAAATGCTTCAGGCGGGAGAGAGTGTTACCTTTATTGCAAGACGGATCATGATTTGTGCCAGTGAGGATGTTGGAATTGCGGACCCCGGTGCCATTCAGACCGCAGTGGCTTGTGCACAGGCAGTTGAAAGAGTGGGGATGCCGGAAGCACAGATTATACTTGCCAATGCGGCAATCTATGTAGCGTGTGCTCCGAAATCAAATGCAGTTACGAATGCGATTTTTAATGCCTTGGAAACAGTTCGCAACCAAAAAACCGGAACGGTTCCGCCGCATTTACGGGATGCCCATTACAAAGGTTCGAAAGAATTAGGGCATGTGGGTTACCTTTATCCTCATGATTATCCGGGACATTTTGTGAAACAGCAGTATCTGCCGGATGAAATAAAAGATGTACGGTTTTACCATCCGACTGTAAATGGTCATGAAAAAGATGTACGGGAATACTTAGATGGTTTATATGGAGATTATGAAAATGAATAAGATAAGAAGAATTGTTGCAGGACTGATTGTTTTATTAATTTCAGGGCTGGTAATCGGGACATTGATTTGTGGTATTATAAAAAGTCCGTATTTTTATGGATTGTTATTTTTATCCTTTGTAGTGCCTGTTGTTTTGTGGGTTTTTATGTGGTTTACGCATCTGCTTCATGGGGATTCGAAGGAAGAACCACAAGAGTTAAAGTTAAAGCATTCAAAGGAAGCTTGTAAAACACCTGACTTAGAAAAAGATTAGCTTTTTTAAAGGGGAACGGAGCCGGGGGGACCGGCTCCGTAATAGGGGAGGATAAAGTATTATCGGATTCTCTAAGCTTAGAGAATCGTTCTCACTTTTACAAAAGATGCCACATCTAAGAATATGACATCTTCTGTCCTAAGTGATATTTTAAGTATGTCCGCTTTTTCGCCTTTTATACACTCTTGAAAAAATAAATACATTTTGCTATAATCTAGCGGTAATAATTTTATATTAAAGGATGGAAAAACGAATGAGTTTATTAAAAGATTGGCGCGATTACGCATATGGTCTTGATGACAGAACACCGGAAGGAAAACAATTTTGGCTGAATTATTTTGGAGTAGAGCAGGGAATCTATAAGCAGCTTCTTGCAAATCCAACGGAAGTTGTAAAAGGCACAGTAAAGGAACTGGCACAGAGATATGACACTAGCATTTCATTAATAACCGGATTTTTAGATGGTATCAATGAGAGTCTGAAGGTTCCGAATAATATTGAGGAGATGGAAGAGGATACAGAGGTATCTTTGGATATTGATCTTGAAAAGCTTTATATGAATATGGTGGGATGTGAAGCGGAATGGTTATACACATTAGAAGAGTGGGACAATCTTCTTACACCTGAGAGGAGAAAAGAGCTTTATAAACAGGAAAAGAGTTCAAAAACAGTAGTAAAACCACCTAAAATTGGAAGAAATGATCCTTGTCCATGTGGCAGTGGTCGTAAATATAAGCAGTGCTGTGGTAAAAATAATTAGCAGAGAAATGAAAAAACAGGAAGAGTAAGATCGTAAGAATCGAGGGCGAATATGAGCAAAGTAAGAACCAGATTTGCACCAAGTCCAACCGGAAGAATGCATGTGGGTAATCTTCGTACAGCGTTATATGCATATTTGGTAGCAAAGCATGAAAAGGGAGATTTTATTTTAAGAATTGAGGATACGGATCAGGAAAGGCTGTTAGAGGGTGCAGTAGACATCATTTACCGTACAATGGAAGGAACGGGACTTCTTCATGATGAAGGACCTGACAAAGACGGCGGGGTAGGTCCTTACGTACAAAGCAAACGCCAGGAACAAGGGATTTACATGAAATATGCAAAGCAGTTAGTGGATAAAGGCGAAGCATATTATTGTTTTTGTGACGAGAAGAGACTTGAGAACTTAAAAGAAGAAGTAGTAGACGGTAAGACGGTTCGTAAATATGATAAGCATTGTCTGCATTTAAGCCGGGAAGAAGTAGAAAAGAAGCTGTCTTCCGGGATTCCTTATGTTATCCGTCAGAATGTTCCGACAGAAGGGGAAACCAGTTTTGAGGATGAGCTTTATGGAACGATTACGGTACCGAACAGCGAGCTGGATGATATGATACTGATAAAGTCAGACGGTTATCCAACCTATAATTTTGCAAATGTTGTGGATGATCATCTGATGGGGATTACCCATGTAGTGCGTGGACAGGAATATTTGTCTTCTTCTCCAAAGTATAACCGGCTTTATCAGGCATTTGGATGGGAGGTTCCGTCTTATATTCATTGTCCTACGATTACCAATGAAGAACACCAGAAGCTTTCTAAGCGGTGCGGACATGCCTCTTATGAGGATTTGTTAGAACAGGGATTTTTAACGGAGGCAATTGTTAATTTTGTTGCCCTTCTTGGATGGAGTCCGGTAGATAACCGGGAATTATTTACACTGGATGAACTGGTTGAGGTTTTTGACTATCATCATATTTCAAAATCACCGGCCGTATTTGATATGGTAAAACTGCGTTGGATGAACGGGGAATATATTAAGAAAATGGAGTTTGCCCGGTTTAAGGAAATGGCAATGCCGTATGTCAAAGAGATGATTACAAAGAATATTAAGATTGATGAAATGCTTAAGCTTGTAAAGACCCGTATTGAAGTATTACCGGATATCAAAGATCACATTGATTTTTTTGAGGAACTTCCGGATTATGATGTATCTATGTACACACATAAGAAAATGAAGACCAATACGGAAAATTCTTTGGAAATCTTACGGGAGGAATATGATATTTTAAAAGGTGTGTCCCAATGGACGCTGGATCATCTGCATGACACGCTGATGCAGTATATTGCAGATAAGGGTATCAAGAACGGAACCGGTCTCTGGCCGGTGCGTACGGCGGTATCCGGGAAGCAGATGACACCAGGGGGAGCCTTTGAAATTATGGATATTCTGGGAAAAGAGGAGTCCCTTAGAAGAATTGAGATTGGAATTTCTAAGTTGGAAAAGGAACTGTAAGAAAGGATCAAAATGCCGGAATTTAATAAAGGTCAACTGACTGCAATCCATCATGTGAAAGGCCCGATGCTGGCATTGGCAGGACCGGGATCGGGCAAGACAACAGCGATGGTATATCGGATTCAATATCTGATAGAGGAGGCAGAAGTTTCTCCGTCTCATATTCTTGTCATTACCTTTACAAGGGCAAGTGCGAAAGAGATGGAGGAACGGTTTGTTAAACGGATGAAAGAAAAACGCTGTTCCTGTACGTTTGGAACCTTTCATTCTGTATTTTTTAATATCTTAAAGATGGCTTATGGCTATCATTCAGGCAATATTCTATTAGAAGAAGAAAAGTATTCTATGATTCGGGATATTATCCGCGGTAAACAATTAGAGTATGAAGATGAAGAGGAATTAGTGCTGTCTGTCATTCAGGAAATCGGGATGATGAAAGGAGATATGATTGAACCGGATCATTTTTACTCCGCATGTCTTGGAGAGGATATATTTAGGGATATATATAAAGAATATGAGAAAAAAACCACTTCCATGAACAAATTGGATTTTGATGATATGATGGTCTATTGTTATGAGCTGTTAAAGGCAAGACCGGATATTTTAAGAAATCTGCAAAGACGGTATACTTATATACTTGTGGATGAGTTTCAGGATATTAATAAGATTCAATATGAGATAACAAAAATGTTAGCGGCACCGGAAAATAATCTGTTTGTTGTTGGAGATGATGACCAGAGTATTTATGGATTCCGTGGGGCAAGACCGGAAATTATGCTTCATTTTAAGGAAGATTTCCCGGATACGGTCACGACACTTTTAGATGTGAATTATCGTTGCAGCCGGAACATTACAGAAGGGGCGGTACAGCTTATAGAAAATAATAAGATCCGCTTCGATAAGAAAATTATCAGTGACAGGGAATATGAAGAACCGATTTGGATCCATCATATGAAAACAGTGCCGGAGGAAAATAACCATATATTAAAAGCTATAATGGAGTATGGGAAAAAAGGAATTTCCTATGCCGAAATGGCAGTGATCGTGAGGACGAATGTTCAGGCCAGAATGCTGGTCCACAAATTGATGGAGTATAATGTTCCGTTCCAGATGAGGGATAAGGTTCCCTGTATCTACGATCATTTTACAGTGAAAAATATATTGGATTATATCCATGCAGCAATGGGAAAACGGGACAGGGCATTATTTCTCCGGATTATGAATAAGCCGAACCGCTATCTTTCAAGGGAATTGTTAACGGAACCGGTTGTAAATTTTGAAAGAATGCGGACAATGGTGGAAAATAAGAGCTGGGCACTGGACAATATTGACCAGATGGAGTATGAATTAAAGATACTGGCTGGCTTAAAACCGTTTGCCGCCGTTCATTTTATTCGAAAGGCAATTGGTTATGATGCTTATTTATCAGAGTATGCCGATTACCGGCATTTGAATGTTGAGGATTTATTAAGCACTTTAGATGAGTTACAGGAAATGGCCAGACAATATAAAACGTTTGATGACTGGTTCAAGGGAATTGAAACGTACCGGGAGGATTTTGAGCAGCATACAAAGTCAGGAAAAAAGCGGGAAGGTGTAGTGATTACGACAATGCACAGTGCAAAAGGCTTGGAATTTGATGCAGTATTTATTCCGGAGGTCAATGAAGGAATGTCACCATATAAAAAGGCAGTAAAGCCGGAAGAGATAGAAGAGGAGCGCAGAATGTTTTATGTAGCAATGACGCGGGCACGGAAACATCTGCATATCTACGAGGTAAAAGAGTATTATAATAAAGAATTGGAGGTTTCCCGGTTTTTAAAGGAGATTTTAAGTCGGGGTGAAGTAGGACGAGACTGCTGGACGAGTTAGGATGATAGAGTCCGTAAGGGGCAGCCCGTACAAAAATACTCGGCTGACGTTCCTAATGCTGTCGTATTTTTGTGCGGGCTGCCCCTTACGGATATTAAAGGGATTGGACGTCCGGCAGCCTCTGTGTATGGGTTTCCCCTAAAAGGTCAATAGTGGACTCACTATATAGTGAGGGCGTATGGAGAAACGAAATTGGAATATGTCTGACATCGAGATACCGTTTATGTTTAAATATAGAGTGGAAAGGCTATGGAGTCAGCAGGCGGGAGAGGTTTACAACGCCGGCACCCTGACGGTTGTATGGAAGATAGGGAACCGGATAGGCAGATTCCATCAGACGGATTTTTAACTGGTCATTGGTAAGGTAAGGTTTTTGCTGGAGTAATAGGGCACAGGCACCACTGATAAACGGAACGGACATAGAAGTACCGCTTTTTATGCTGTAGCCGCCGCCGGGTTTTGTGCTTACGATATTTGTACCGGGAGCAACAAGTTCCGGTTTTGTAATATAGGGGAGAAGCGGACCGGCAGAGGAAAACCTTCTGCCGTCGTAGGAGCCCACCGTGATTACTTTTTTACAGTTTCCGGGAGCCGTAATGGAGTTGGGGGCAGGTCCCATATTTCCGGCGGAACAGCAGACGGTAATTCCTGATTCCCATAACCGGCTGACCCATAGGTTTAGTAAATTCTTTTCTCTTTTTAATTCGGCATTTGTACCGCCAATGGAAATGTTGACAATCTGGATTTCAAAGTATTCCTGATTTTCTAATATCCATTTAATACCTTCAATAAAAATATCGGAGCAGCCGTTTCCTTTTTGGTCCAATACTTTTAAGTTTACGATCCGGCATTCCGGAGCAATACCGATTTTGGAAGAAGCGATAATTCCAGATACATGTGTACCGTGAGAATAATCGTCATATGGATCATTTTTATTTGCAACAAAATCCCGGAATGCAAGAATCCGGTCGGAAGAGATATCGGGATGAGGGGAAAGACCGGAATCCATAACGGCAACAGTTATATTTTTACCGGTAATTCCTTTACCGTGTAAAAGATTTGCACCGGATACGATTGCAGGAAGTTTTGTGGAAGCAGACAAGAAAGACACCTCAGTTCTTTACAAATATGTGTTTTATGGTTATATTAAATAGTATATGTGAGTTTTTAAAAATGGACAAAAAGAAACCTTAAAAAACGGCATTGCGATAACCGGTTTGAAAAACCAAGAACATATGCATTTTAAATACAAAAAAAGATGCGGGGAGGAAGTATATGATAAAAAGAGAGATAAAGATAGAGTTGGAAACAATTTTAAATGATCTGCAGGTAAATTTGGAAAATAATTATAAGGATCTGGCACATGCTGCCTTAAAGAAATTACATATAGCCTTAGAGTCACATTTAGAAAACGGAACCCTGAAGAAAAAAGAATATGACAGGTATAAGAAGATAGCAGATGATTATTCGGTGAAGATGGCAGATTATCATCATTAATAAGGAGAATGAAAAGATATGACAGTAAAATGGAAAAATATTTATGTTCTGGCATTGTTTTTTATGACATGCGTTCTGACAGGATGCGGGAATTCTGAAAACAGTAGAAATCATTTTGAGGATAAGGAAAAGCTTGCAATTGTTACAACGATTTATCCGATGTATGATTTTACTTTAAATATTGCAGGTGACAGAGCCGAAGTGATTAATTTGGTACCGGCAGGAACGGAGCCTCATGATTTTGAATTGTCTGCGAAGGATATGCAGTTGATAGAAAAAGCAGATATTTTTATTTATAATGGGGCGGGAATGGAGCATTTTGTGGATAAAACACTGGCAGCTGTGTCGAATCAGGACTTAACGGTGGTAGAGGCAGCTTCGGGGATTCAATTGCTAGAGGCAGGGTCTTATGATGATGAGGGATTGCATGACGATGGTCATGAAAAAGAGAAAACGGATCCCCATACATGGCTCAGTATTCAAAATGCAATTGCAGAATCGGAGGCAATTAAAGAGACATTAGTAAAGCTGGATGAAGAAAACGCAGATTACTATGAAGCCAATTATCAAGCATATAAAGAAAAATTGGAGGATTTAGAGGAAAGATACCGCGAAACTCTTTCCGGTATGTCCCGTGATACGATTGTGACAGCCCATGAGGCATTTGGGTATCTTTGCAATGAATATGGATTAAAGCAGAAAGCGGTAGAAGGATTGACAGCAGATTCGGAGCCGGATGCTGCAAAAATGAAAGAAATCATTGAATTTTGTAAAAAGAATGAAATTAAAATTATATTTTTTGAGGATCTTGTGAGTCCCAAGGTGGCAAAGACCATTGCAGATGAAATCGGGGCGGAGACGATGACATTGAATCCGGTAGAGGGTCTGACTGCAAAACAGGAGGAAGATGGACTGGATTATATCGGAATTATGGAGCAAAATCTGGAGGCTTTGAAAAAGGCACTGCAGTAAATGGGAGGAGAAAATGGCAGTAAATGTGATCGCATTAGGACTGACGGCGGGAATCAGCATTGTGGTACCGCTTATCATATTGGGAATTGTAATAAGGAAGAACCCGATGGAAAGAATCAGGATATTGCTCTCCTTTTTTATAGGAGCAGGAATCTATTTGGTAATGGAATGGGGCGTGAAGGAACAGGGATTAAAGTATTTATTTAATCATACTGCATTATCGGACTTTATGGAACGGCACTATATACCATACCTGTTTTTCATTGCTGCAGCAGGGGCTTTACTGGCATTACTACCGGACCTGCTGGTGATACGGTTTTTATTTCATAGGCAGGTGTCCTTTGCAAAGGCAGCAATGCTAGGTATGGGCTATGCGATGGCAGAAGCGGTAATGCTGGTCGGATACCGCAGTATTTATACTATTATTGAATTATTACAGGATACAGAAACAAATCTTAATACGGAAACGGCAGAATTGTTTTTATCAGGTTATGAGCGGATGTTAATGATGGTGATACATGTAGCGGTGGTTGTGTCATTTGTCTATTTTATTGAGCAGAAAATGGCATTAAGGGGAAGCATAATTACTATGATATGCTTAACGATGGCAGCATTTTTGCCGGGATTTTTGATCGCGTTTTCTCTTAAGAATTACTATGAAGTATATGACAGAACCGTTGGACTGGTTTTAGTTTATATTCTGCTTACTGCGGGAGCTTTTTGCGGCGGTGTTGTGTTAAATAGTTTAAAATATTCGCTGAAAGACGAAAGGATTGATTCAAAACAGGCAATCCTTCTATATCGTAAAAAAGCGGAAGAAAAAAAGAGAAGAAAGCAGAAAAATAAATCGTCATGCTCTTTAAAAGAAGAATAAAGACGGATTGAATAGCAAATTGGCACCTAAAGCATAGTATAATATGAATGTGTTTTAAAGGATACAGCAAACCATGAGAGATTATATCATGTATTCCATGGAAACCAATTTATTTTTTGCCAGAATTATGAAAGAACATGCACTGTTTTTACAAGTGGGATTCCCGTGTAAAGACAGGACATGGATTCGGAAAGCGGATTTTTTTCGTGGACAGTTTGAAAATTTGTTAGGGCAGACGGTTAAAATAAGTGATGGTATTGTCGGATGCGGTATTTTAAATTCTGATGAACTGGTAACGGAATTTACGATACCGGCAGAGCAGAGAACAAGCCGGTTGACGGGGATTCCGATTGATAGCAGGATTTCGGCTATGGAACAAAAACTGCAGTCAGGGTGTACGAAAAAAATATGTGATAATTTTGTTTATATGACAGATCAGTTAAATGAGAAAGCAATCTCTATGTTAAACGGTTTGATTGCTTTTAAGGAAAATATTCTGGAAGAGGTTCAGTCCTGTAATCTGTTTAATGCCAATTATCCGCTGCTGATTGAGCATATTATCAGGGAGGCAAAGCTTTATCGTTCTACCTTGATAAAACTACAGAATAAGGATGATATCTCCTGCAAGAATCTGTTTGGAGATGAAGCATTCTGGAATCAGATTATGATGGAACATGCTTTGTTTATTCGGGGGCTTTTAGATCCAACAGAAGTGGAATTGATTGAAACAGCAGATGAATTTGCTATACAATATGAAAGATTACTGGAAATGGCAAAAGAAAAGGATGCAAGGGCAGCGGAAGAGATGAGAAGACAATCATTTGAGGAGACATTGGAATATCGCAAGTTTAAGGCTGCAGGAACAGAAGGCATTCTGGAATGTAAGATATCTTCACTTATTTTACCATTGCTGGCAGATCATGTATTACGGGAAGCAAATCACTATATCCGGATATTGAAATGCTGTGATGCAAAAGAAGAGGAATAGTGAATGAGCTTTGCAGCTATAAGTCCTCGGAAAAAGTGAAACCATTGGTGATGCGACCAGTAAAAAGGTAAACCGGAGTATTTTATTGTTCTGGTTTGCCTTTTGGCATTTTAATGATAAAAAATGTACCTCTTACATGCGAGAAGGTTGTAATTTCGCATAGAATCGATATACTGAAAGCACGGAGGTGGAAAATGGAAGTACAGATAAAAGAATGTGACTTAACAAAGACAATTGTAACAATATCCTGTAAAGAAGTAACAGGAACCGTTAATCGTCTAAAAAAACATATTGAAATGTTTGATGAACGTCTTCGGGGAAAGTATGGGAATGAATATATATATGTAAATGTAACAGATATTGTTTATATGGAAACGGTAGACAACAGAACCTTTTTGTACACTGGGGATAAAGTGCTGGAAGTGAATTATAAATTGTATGAGTTAGAAGAATTACTGGAGGAACATGATTTTTTTAGAAGTTCAAAAGCACAGATCATTAATATAAATAAAATAAAGAAACTTCGTCCAGAGATTAATAGAACGATGATGGCAACTATGTGTACAGGAGAGATTGTTTATATTTCGAGAAGATATGCAAAAAAACTAAAAGAACTACTTAGGATTTAGAAGGGAGAGTGCGAAATGAATAAAACAATGTACACTATAAAGCGTTTTTTAAAATGGATGAGAAATGGAGTTGCATTTGTTTATACATGGCTGGTATTGCTGCTTTTGGTGCGGAATCAGATTTTGGGAATAGGAAGTGTTTCTACTTCGGGGCTGGTTAAACTATTTGTTATGGTAACAGGGGCAGTGCTGCTGTTTTGTATATGTTTTTTGAAAGGTATTATAAAAAATATGAGTTTTCTAATGAGATTAACGATATGTATGATTTCAATTGTGTTATTTGAAATTTTCGGTTTTTACTGGATTGGTATTTTTACAGAAAAAGGTACGATAAAACAATGGTTTCTTTTTGGAGGAATCGTATTTGTACTTTATTTTTGCTGTATTAGTATTGACTACGTTATTAATAATAAAAAAGGAGATTTGTATACAAAGAATCTTATAGAATACCAAAAAGAGAGGAGTATCGTTCATGGAAAAAATGAAGGAGAATTTGAAAGTTCAGTTTCCTGAAACCGGAAAAGATGTATTGGATGAACTGAGGGAGGATGATGCAGTCAATCAAAAATATGGAATCCATTTTATGCTGGCATCTATTCCAATATGGATAGGAATCTGTATTGTGCATACTATGCCGCTATCTGTCATCAATCAGAATTTATGTGTGTTTTGTTTTTCAGCACTGCTGGTTCCGTTGGCATATATGATTGCAAAGTTATTACACATAAAATTCCGTTATGATGAAAATCCATTGAGTAAGTTAGGATTGTTGTTTACCTGCAATCAGATATTATATATATTAATTGCCATGTGGGCGTATGGACAGGCATCAGATCATTTTTTAATGATTTATGCAATGATATTTGGAGGGCATTTGATGCCATTTAGCTGGCTATATAAATGTAAATCTTATATGGTAAGCAGTATCGTAGTATCAATAGGTTGTCTGGCATTTGGCTGTATTTTTGGAGCAATGGCAGTGGCAGTTTTTATGTTGTTTCATCAAATTTTGTTTAGTGTCATTTTGTGGAAACAATATGAAAAGATAAAGTGAATAAATACAGTCCAAATTTGTATTAAAAAAAATCCTTGAAATCTATGGGAAGAAATGGTACATTACTATTCGAGCGGTATTCGAAAGAAACTGCATCGAATGGTAAGTGTTGTCACATGCAGGCAATCAAATTCTTTTTGGGTTTGATTACAGACAGGAGAGGTGATGACATGAAGATAGGTTTTATTGGTGCCGGAAAGGCGGGTTGCAGTCTTGGAAAATATTTTTCTGTTAAGGCTAAACAGGCGGGCATTCAGGTTACCGGTTATTATAGTTTAATTGAAGAAGAAGCCAGATGGGCAGCAGCATTTACAGAATCTGACTGTTTTCATACAGCAGAAGAAGTGATTGTAGCAAGTGATACCATCATCATATCGACTCCGGATGGAGCGGTAAAAAGCGTATGGGAATCATTAGAAAAAGATAATATAAAAGGCAGGATAATCTGTCATTTAAGTGGCTCCTTATCATCCGATGTTTTTTCAGGAGTGGAACATTACGGTGCGTATCCGATTTCCATTCATCCAATGTTTGCATTCAGCGACAAAGAATCCGTTTATCAGCAGTTAAATCAGGTCAGCTTTACATTAGAAGGGGAAAGGCATGCAGTTTCTGTGTGGAAATCTGTTTTTTCCTCGTTGGGAAATCCGGCAATTGAAATCTCCAAAGAAGTGAAACCAAAATATCATGCAGCAGCAAGTCTGTTGAGCAATCATGTGATTGCAGTATTAGAAGCAGGATATGAACTGCTTTGCGAGTGTGGATTTTCTAAGGAAGAGGCAAGAACATTCAGTTCCGTTTTGGTACGTGACAATATAGAACATGTTATAAATGAGGGCAGTATAAAGGCACTTACCGGACCGGTTGAACGTGCAGACGAACAGACTGTAAAAAAACATTTATTCGTTTTAGATGACACGCAAAAGACAATCTACCAGGCCTGTGGGGCAGAGTTATTGCATCTTGCAAAAGAAAAAAATCCGGACAGGGATTATAGGAGAACAGAGAAAGTATTATACGGATTGGATGTCTGATAATAAAACAGAAAATAAGTATTAAATTTAGGAGGAAACCATGAAGAATACAGTATTGACATTTAAACGGGCAAAGGAAAAGGGAGAAAAGCTGTCTATGCTTACAGCATATGATTATTCTACAGCAAAATTAATTGACGAAGCAGAAGTAAATTCTATATTAGTAGGAGACTCCCTCGGAAATGTTATTTTGGGATATGAAGATACCATTTCCGTAACGATGGAGGATATGATTCACCATTCGGCAGCAGTGGCAAGAGGGGTAAAAAATGCATTGGTTATCTGTGATATGCCATTTATGAGTTATCAGACTTCTGTATATGATGCAGTGGTAAATGCCGGTCGTTTAATGAAAGAAGGACGTGCCGGTGCGGTTAAATTAGAGGGTGGTAAAGCAGTATGTCCACAGATTAAAGCAATTGTGGACGCCGGAATTCCTGTTTGCGGACATTTAGGTCTTACGCCACAGTCAATCAATGCCTTTGGAGGTTTTAAGGTACAGGGAAAGACGGAAGCAGCGGCGAAGAAGCTGATAGAGGATGCAAAAGCAGTAGAAGAAGCAGGTGCTTTTGCCGTCGTTTTGGAATGTGTACCAACGAAGGTTGCAGAGATTGTTACAAAGAGCCTGAACATTCCGACAATTGGTATCGGTGCAGGAAATGTATGTGATGGACAGGTGTTGGTATATCAGGATATGCTTGGAATGTTCCGTGATTTTACACCAAAATTTGTAAAGAAGTTTGCAGATATCGGAACGGTTATGAAGGAAGCTTTTGCTGCCTATGACAGAGAAGTAAAAGCCGGTTCTTTTCCGGAAAAGCAACATGAATATACCATCAGTGATGATGTTTTAGAAAAATTGTATTAAAATTCGGTTGAGTAGGTGGTTGCGAAACATTTACTTTGTGTAATGCTTATTGTAAATATGCAACAACTTTGCTCGGCTAACCTTCCTAATGCTGCCGCAAAGTTGTGGATATTTTACAAACGCATATATACTTTTTTCAAGTTTCGCAATTGTCTAAACCCGGTTGAGGTGAAAAAGGAGAGAAAATAAGATGAGAATTTCAGGTTCGATTGAAGAGACAAGAAAACAGGTAAAAGAATGGAAGGCACAGGGGCTTCGTGTTGCTCTGGTTCCTACTATGGGATATCTGCATGAGGGACATAAAAGTTTAATGGAACGTGCCAGAAAAGAAAATGACAAGGTGGTTGTCAGCATTTTTGTTAATCCAATGCAGTTTGGTCCCAATGAGGATTTAGAGGCATATCCGAGAGATTTGGACAGGGATTCAAAGATTTGTGAGGAAGGAGGCGTTGACTGGATTTTCCACCCGGAAGTAGAAGAAATGTACGGTCCGGATTTTTGTGGTTATGTCGATATGCATACGCTTCCAGAGAAGCTTTGCGGTGCCAGCCGTCCGGTTCATTTCAGAGGGGTGCAGACGGTTGTCTCAAAACTTTTTCATATCATTCCGGCAGACCGTGCCTATTTTGGTCAAAAGGATGCACAGCAGTTGGCAATTATCCGCCGTATGGTAATGGATCTTAATTTTGATATCGAGATTATCGGCTGTCCGATTATCCGGGAAGCAGACGGGCTTGCAAAGAGTTCGCGAAACACTTATCTTTCAGAAGAAGAAAGAAAGCAGGCTGTCATTTTGAACCGGTCCTTAGAGGAAGCCATAAAGACAATTGATGCCGGGGAGAAGGATGCTGCTAAGATAAAAGAGATTATTGTGAGTAAGTTAAATACCTGTCCGCTGGCAAGAATAGATTATGTGGAAGTGGTAAGCTTTGACACGATTCAGCCGATAGAGAAGATAGAGGGTGCAGTTTTAATTGCTATTGCAGTATATATCGGAACTACACGATTAATTGATAACCGTATAATCATGTAATGTATGCAAATTTACTTATTTGTAAGGGTGAATTGTAAATGCAGAGGATGCACAATAAGGAGAGTAATATGTTGATTAATATGTTAAAAGGTAAAATACACCGGGCAACCGTAAAGCAGGCAGAACTTCATTATGTGGGCAGTATTACCGTAGACCCAGTACTGATGGAAGCTGCCGGTATTTTAGAATATGAGTATGTTCAGATTGTAGATGTGGAAAACGGCAATCGTTTTGAAACCTATACGATAGCAGGGGAACCGGATAGCGGCATGATCTGTCTAAACGGTGCAGCAGCAAGACAGGTGGCAGTAGGGGACCATATTATCATTATGTCTTATGCACAGATGACACCGGAGGAAGCACAGGAACATAAGCCAAAGGTAGTATTTGTAGATGATGAAAATAAAATTGCACAGATTTCAAACTATGAAAAATATGGAGTCCTAAGCCCCAAATTCTAAAAGATACGGTGGCTTACACATCAAAACGAAAATATGTTTCAAAGAAAAAAGAGACGTACAGGAACAGGAGATAGATATGCTGAAAGGAAAGACAGTAGTATTAGGTGTGACCGGTTCGATTGCCGCTTATAAAATTGCCAATCTTGCCAGTATGCTCGTAAAGCTTCACGCAGATGTGAATGTCATTATGACAGAAAATGCAGGTAATTTTATTAATCCCATTACTTTTGAAACACTGACAGGCAATAAGTGTTTAGTAGATACCTTTGACCGTAATTTTCAATATCAGGTAGAGCATGTGGCACTGGCAAAACGTGCAGATATCTTTGTGGTGGCACCGGCCTCTGCTAATGTAATTGGGAAAATTGCAAACGGAATTGCGGATGATATGTTAACGACTACGATCATGGCGTGCAGGGCACCCAAATTGATTGCACCTGCCATGAATACGAATATGTTTGAAAATCCGATCGTACAGGATAACATGAAGAAATTAGAATCTTATGGAATGGAGATAATCGCACCGGCAGACGGATATCTTGCATGCGGTGACACCGGACCAGGGAAACTGCCTTCCGAGGAAGTTTTATTATCCTATATTTTAAGGGAACTTCATTATGAAAAGGATATGGTTGGTAAAAAGGTATTGGTAACGGCAGGCCCCACAAAGGAGGCCATTGATCCGGTACGTTTCATTTCCAACCATTCCACCGGGAAAATGGGATATGCCATTGCAAAATGTGCAATGGAACGGGGGGCAGAGGTAACCTTAATTACAGGTGAAACTTCTATTCCGAAACCTCCATTTGTAAAAATCATACCGGTGGTCAGTGCAAAAGATATGTTTGAAGCGGTGAAGGAATATTATAAAGAGGCGGATTTCATTATAAAATCCGCGGCAGTAGCGGATTATACTCCGCTCGAAGCAGCGGAGGATAAAATAAAGAAAAAAGACGGAGATATGGTGATTTCCTTAAAGCGTACAGTAGATATTTTAAAATATATAGGTGAAAACAGGAAACCGCATCAGGTAATCTGTGGATTTGCCATGGAAACAAAAGATTTAATTGAAAATGCAGCAAAGAAATTGGAAAGCAAGCATGTTGATATGATTGCTGCAAATAATTTAAAGGTAAAGGGTGCAGGCTTTGGAACGGATACGAATGTAGTAACGCTGATTAAAAAAGATGAAAGAAAGGAACTTCCACTGCTTACGAAAGAGGAGATTGCAGAAAGAATTTTAGATGAGATGCTGCAGATAAAAATATAAAATTTTACAAAATATCATTTTATAAAGATAAGCAGATAAAAACGATGGAAAACCAAAAAACAGATATAACAGTGAGAGATAATATGAAGAGAAAAGTATTAATTTTAGATATTGATGGAACATTAACAAATAGTGAAAAGGAGATTACTCCTAAAACATTAGAGGCATTACTGGATATTCAAAAGCAGGGGCATACGATTATCATTGCTTCGGGAAGACCTACCCATGGTGTAAAACGGATATCGGATCTTTTACAGTTAGAGCGGTATGGCGGTTATGTGCTTTGTTTTAATGGGGGGAGGATCACAAATGTAAATACGAAAGAAGTTGTATACCAGAAATGCTTTCCGAAGGAATATATTGCACCGTTATATGAATATGCGACGGTTCATGATATGGGGCTTGTGACCTATGAAGAGGATACCGTAATAGCAGCAACCAGAATCGATGAACATATGGAATTTGAGGCCAGACTGAATTATATGAATTTAAAGAAAGTGGATGATTTTGTTTCTTATGTGGATTTTGATGTGAATAAATGTCTGTTTACGGCTCCGATAGATACGGCTTTTAATTTCGAAAAGGAACTGGCAGAAAAATATACAGGATTACTTAGTGTTTATCGTTCGGAACCGTTTTTTATTGAGGTAATGCCGCCAGGTGTGGATAAGGCAGCGTCCTTAGAACATTTATTCCGAATTATCGGGATAGACAGGGAAGATACGGTTGCCTGTGGCGACGGCTTTAATGATATGTCGATGATCCGGTACGCAGGAGTTGGTGCTGCCATGGCGAATGCACAGGAGGAAGTAAAAAAGGTGGCAGATGTGGTCACCGAAAAATCCAATGATGAAGACGGTCTTTTAGAGGTTATTGAAACATATTTTTAAAATGTGCCAGAAGGAGACGGAGCAGAATGGAACATAAATACAGGATTGTTTGTATAGAAGGTGAACTAAAAGGTGCAGAGATTCCGATTAAACCAAAAGAGTATGTTATAGTAGGAAGGGAACCGAGATTTTCCAATCTGGTTTTTCGTGATGTAACAATAAGCCGTAAGCATTGTATGATTGAATTGGATAAAAACGGAGATTATTATGTCACGGATTATTCAGAGTGCGGGATTACGACGGAAGAGGGAAAAAAGCTTGAAAAAGCAATCCGTACAAGCTGCCCGAAAGGAACGATATTGCAGATAGGAAAAGCGGGGACAAAAATCATGTTGAGATAGAGGGAGGAATCCTGTGTTAGTTACGTTGTTAACAGAGGAAGGAATGAGCAGCCTGTTATTACCGGATAAGATCAGGGGCAGATATTGGGTGCAAAATTGGGAAAATGGTAAGCGGCTTATCAGTATAGAAGGCAGTCATGGCAGGTGGAAATTAGACTCAAATAAAGAAGTACAGATTCTGGATGATATGGGAAACAATATGATATCGACAAAGCTGCAGCCGTGTAATCTGTATAGTATCAAAGAAACAGAAACGAATACTATGATGCATATATTTGCGGAACCGGTAACACAAGATTGGAAAAGATATACAATACATGGGGAAAAGGACATTTATATTGGCAGGAGTGAAAGAAATTCAATTTGTATATGTAATATTGCTGTATCTGCTATTCATGCCAGACTGCTAAAAGAGGGCGATAAATGGGTTATATATGATCATTGCAGCAGGAATGGCATTTATGTAAATAATCGCCGGGTACATGGAGCGTGTTTGTTAAAGCCCGGAGATATGGTGTACATTATGGGTTTTCGGATCATTGTAGGGAAGGGATTCCTTGCAATGAATAATGCGGAACATAGTGTAAGATTGGATAAAACAATATTTTTTCCTTTTAAGAGAAGGAAATTGATACAAAATGGAGAAAAGGGTAAAGTGGAACCGGATTATTATTATCGTTCCCCACGTTCCATGGAGATTGATGCATATCTTACAATGGAGCAATGTAAGGAAATTATTGCAAAAGGAAAGAATACTCTTTGGGAAAGAAGATGGAGCGAGGCAGATTTTTTAAAAATAAGGGTGGGCAAAGAAAATACGGTTTTGGACTTAAAAACACATTCCATTGCGGGAATAACCGGTAACAGGGCAGATAATCTGGCATTTGTAAAAGGGATTTTATTGCAGATGGTTACTTACTTTGGTTTTGATGAATTTAAAATCGTACTTTTGCTGGATGAAGAGACAAAAAAGGAGTTTCAGACGATCAGATGGCTGCCGCATGTATGGGATGATAGAAAGAGACACCAACTGATTGCCACAAATATTTGTGAAGGTAAGAAATTATATGATTATTTAAAACAGGAAGGAAAAAAGAGAGGACTGCCTAAGGGGAACCGGAAAGAGAACGCTTTTCCCTACTATCTCGTATTGGTATTTCATGATGAACTGGCAGATCAGATAAATATATCCGGTCTTTTGGAGGACCTGAAGGGTGGGATGTTGTATATTACAGATGAGAAAAATCATCTTCCGAAGGAATGTACTGGAATTTTAGAAATCAGGGAGGATTCAGGATATCTTTTAGACAGGAAAAATAAGACAAAAAGGTATTTTATTCCAGATATCTATGTAAGGCAGAATATAGATTTATGTTATCTACAGTTGGCCAATATAGAACTGGATTTAAAATCGGGAAAAAACGAGTCTGCAATGTGGAGAATCGTAGAGCTTTATCTTCCGGCAGTTGGAAAAAGCTATGATATCCGGATTTTACGCAACCGTAGAATAAGGGAAATGATTCCGTTGCTGGAAAAGGAAATGAAAGAACGGACTGGTGGATATTTCTCGGCAAAAAACGATACTGTTTTATGCGAAAGGGAATGTGGAATTGTGCTGAATATGGATGAAACGCCGGAGGAGATTGGAATATTGAACGGAACCAAATTAATGCTGATATAGAGGATAAAGAAATGCAGTTAGAAAAGGATGATATCATATTTCAAAATTGGAAAGTTAAGGATATGATTGGTACAGGAAGCTTTGGAGCGGTATATGAAATAGAGAGAGAGGAATTCGGTCGGATTTACCGGGCTGCGGCAAAAGTTATTTCGATTCCCAGTGATGCAGATGAAAGGTTACATCTTGTAAAAGAGGGAATGACAGAGAAAAATATCATTGAATATTATCAGAGTATGGTGGAAAATATTGTCAGTGAATGTGACCTGATGGCAAGGATGAGGGGAGACAGCCATATTGTTTCTTATGAGGATCATTATGTAGAACAAAGCGATAATGGAGAGCAGTGGACAATCTATATTCGTATGGAGCTGTTAAAACCATTGGGTACCTGGATTGCAGAGCATGGAAATATATTAGAGGAAGAAGTAATCCGGTTGGGAATGGATATCTGCAGGGGATTGGAAACTTGTGAGAAATTTAATGTAATCCATCGGGATATCAAACCGGAAAATATATTTGTTTCGGACACCGGTCATTACAAATTGGGGGATTTTGGTATCTCCAAGATAATGGAGAAAAGCGAAAAAGCCGTTTCCCAAAAGGGAACCAGACTTTATATGGCACCGGAGATTTTTCGTGGTGAAAAATATAATGCTACGGTAGATATTTATTCATTGGGGCTGGTACTGTTTGGGTTAATGAATCATAACCGTGCACCATTTTTGCCGGCTTATCCGGAAACAATCCGTATTCAGGATAAAGAAAAGGCATTATTAAGGAGGATGGCAGGGGAAGAAATTCCGGATCCCTGTAATGCAGGCAGATATTTTAGTGAGATTATAAGAAAAGCATGTAGTTTTTATCCGGAAAAACGGTATCAGAAACCGGAAAAAATGCGTGAAAGTCTGGAAAACCTGTTAGGAGGGGAAGATAAACGGTTTCCTTTTTCGGAACATAGGATAGCGGGAGAACTTTCAGAAACCTTATGTGTACAGGAGAAAGTGGGAATACACTCTTTGTATAGTAATAGGGACGAAATCGACCGAAAAAAGAAAAAACGAAAGAATAAAGTAAGAAGAGAATATGCATTAAGTGTAATGATAGCGGTAATTGTTATCGTGGTATTCTTTATAAATGGGAGAAATGTGATAAAAGAAAATGAAAATGTATCCGGAAAACAAATCAGGCATAGTACGGTAACAAATAATGAGATAAATTCCACTGATTCCGGGGATATATCTTCCAAAACGGAGACAGAGGAAAAAACAGAAACAGAGAAGAAAACGGAGGTAGAATATATCAGGGTGCCAAAGGTAACAGGATTAACGGAAACGGAGGCTGTTGAAAGGCTGATAGAAGCAGGATATAGCAAAGACAAAATTGAGATTGCTTACAAATATAGTGACTTAGTAGAGAGTGGTTTTGTTATTACACAAAGTGTTTTAGAGGAGATACAGGTTGAAGAGAACAGTATCATTATATTAGATGTTAGTTTAGGGACAAGACCGGTGCCTGCTACGACACAAAGCCGGGTGCAGGAGGAGGAATCCGAATGGATTTGGAAGGCATTAGACTAAAGTATGGTGTTTTTAAATTTGAAAATCAAATTTAAAGACACCATATATTTTGAAAAAAATTACATTTTTATTGTTAAATTTTACATTTTATTCCTTTTTTCGACAATTTTGGTATCTTTCCATTGTGAGGATCATATGCCAGATTGCGGAGAGGGAGAAGCAATAAGAAATGAAAATTGCACTATATGGAAATTCTACCGAAAAATTAAAAAATCGGAAGGAATTGATACAGGAGTATCTTAAAAATATAGATTTAAGCATAGATTTTTATACAGAAGAGGATTTGTTAAAGAATCGTCTATTGGAATATGATATTGTCAGTCTGACGGAACATTTTATGGAAATATTAGAATGCAGGGTACCAAAAAAGGTTACATTTTCATGGGGAAAGAAAATAAAGAATTGTTATGTAGACGATATTTATTATGCTGAGGCTGAACTGAAAGATGTACATATCCGGTTTGCAAAAGGGGAAATGATGGTTCATCTTCCGTTTGCTAAGACACAACAGATCTTAGAAGAAGAAGGATTTTTTATTAAGGTGCATAGAAGTTATCTTGTAAACTGCCATTATATACAAAGCCTTGAAGCACATATCGTACATTTGAAAAACGGTGTTGAACTACCGGTAAGTAAGTATAGGAGTGATGAGGTACAAAGAAAGTATTTAGAATATTTGAACACAAGTCAAATTATCTGATAAATGTCAGAAGGAGAATGTTTTTGTTTGAAGGTGGTACCCTGTATCCGATTATGATACAGGGTGCCTTTTTTATGAACATATATTAAAATATCTATTTCATATTAAATATTGAAAATAGTTATATAAAATAGTATAATTAATATAGATAGATGGAAATTTTAAATAAACTATTGGGTGAGTGAGGGAAAAGAATGAGAAACTTAAAGAAAAGATTATTATACCTGCTTTATATTATAATGACTGCAGGTATTCTGTCACTTGGCTTGTTTGGAAAGGATGAAAATGTTCATGCTGCGAATTATAGGGAGGAAGCAGTGAGGATTGCCGCCAGCCAGGTAGGATACCATGAAAAAGGTTCACCGGAGAATTTAGACGATTTTACTGCAAATTCAGGATCAAATAATTATACAAAATATGCAAGGGATCTTGGGTGTGTAAATGGTGTTCCCTGGGGGGCAACCTTTTTTTGGTGGGTCATGACAAATGCCTGTGTTCCAAGAGATGCATATCCTCAGGGGACAGTCGTACAGTCATCATGGTTTAGGGACAGAGGACTATTAAAGATGCGGGGTGAATATATACCGCAGACAGGAGATTGTATCCTGTTGGGAAACGCAATAAATTATGGAATTATAGAGAGTGTATCGGAAGATTCTGTTACCATAATTGCGGGCAACCGTGGGGAGACGGATGCAGTAACAAGATGTACCCTTTCTTTGGATGATTCCTATATTTTTGGATATGGGATTATAGATTATGAATATAATAAATTGCCGACCGGACTGAATCTGGGTGAGGACTTTTGTGCACTTATTATTCGGCAGGATACATGGAAAACAATCCGGAATGATGGCAGTGATGTAGTATTGTGGGATGAAGCTGCAAGGGCAGATTACAGATGGAAATTTGAAAGACAGGGGGATGGTTCTTATGAAATCCGATCTTTGTATGACGGGAAGCTTTTAACGGTGGAAGGAGGGGGAACCACGAATGGAACAAATGTGTGTGTACAGGAGGATATAGGAGAGGGGAACCCTCATCAGAAATGGTACATTATTGATTTTTGGGACGGTTACCGGCTGGTTCCGCAAAATATCTCTCATTTTTCATTGGATGTATTATATGATAACGATAATTATAATGGACAGAGTTTAAAAATCTGGTATAAGGGGGATGGACCGACACAGCTTTTTGCGATTGCTCAAATTGATTATTTGATGTTAGAAGATATCCAAATTTCGGATACTTGCCAAAGTAATATGTTTATAGGTACAAAGCAAACACTGGAATATCGTATGGTGCCGGAAAATGCGTCTGCCAATATGGTTTCATGGTCAAGCAGTGATTCTTCCATTGCAGAAGTGGATTGTAATGGTGTGGTAACGGCAAAAGCGAAGGGAGAGGTTATAATTTCATGTACCAGTACATATGATACCGGTATTTCAGACAGCGTCCGTATTTCTGTAAAAGAAGAAACGTCAGAAGAACCCAGCACAGAAGAACCCAGTACAGAAGAACCTAGCACCGAACAGCCCGGCACCGAACAGTCCAGTACAGAGCAGAAAGATACTCAAAAAGAGACATTGGAGAAAACGACAGAGGTTTTCCCAAGCGAACAACCGACGGAAACGCCGAAGAAGAAAGATGTTGTGCAAAAGGGTAGGAGAATACATGATAAATACTGTCACTATGATATAACAAGTGTGAAAAAGAAAACCGTGAAGGTTGTTGCAATCCGAAATAAAAGAAGTGCCACGCTTAAGATTCCTTCTAAAGTAAAATACAAAGGAAAAACTTACAAGATAACAGCCATAGCCGGGAATGCATTTAAAAATAATAAAAAGCTAAAAGCAGTAACGATAGGGGATAACATAAAAACCATAGGTGATAAATCATTTTATGGGTGTACAAAGCTTAAAAAGATTGTGATTGGTAAAAATGTTACCACAATTGGCAGCAAAGCATTTTATGGATGTAAGAGATTAAACCGAATCCGGATACGGTCTGTAAAATTAAAAAAGATAGGGAAGGATGCATTTAAAAAGATCAGTAAGAAACCGATTGTATGGGCACCCGAAAAGAAGATTAAAACATACAAAAAATTATTCAAAGGAAAATTTTAGAATATGTTAAGAATAGGAATATGTGAGGATGAAAAAATAGCAGCAGAGCAGTTACATAATATGATTGTCAAGATTTTATTTTCCTCTACAGAAGTAGAATTTCAAAATTTTACGGATGGCGAAGAGGTAACAGAAGCAATCAGAAGAGAGGAATTTTTGGTAGATTTGCTGTTTTTGGATATCCATATGGAGCATCTGAACGGACTGGATACTGCAAGATTTATCAGGAAACATGAGATTGATGTGGATATTATTTTTTTGACAGTTTCCAAGGAACATGTTTTTGAAGGTTATACTTATAAAGCATTTGCGTATCATTTAAAACCGATAGAGGAAGAGAGACTGGCAAGGGATTTGCTGCG
>CAJUBR010000002.1:63934-89117 GCA_910584695.1 uncultured Lachnospiraceae bacterium | reverse complement strand
CCCCGCAATCCTCTTTTCTTCCAATTCATCTTCAAACACATAGTCTGCATTTACTTCTTTCTTTTCTATCTTTTCCCCATAATCCTGATTCTCTATTTTATTCTCCAATAAATGGTCAATATTTTCTACCGCAAAGGTCTTGGTAAGCTTAGGCAGAAACAGCGGTGCAAGCAGCCTACCCAGCTTATCCGGTGAATTACTGTCTATTGTCTTTTTTAAGGCATCACGGAAATGAAAGACCGGCCGCAGTTTTCGAAGCTTAGCCCTTGCAATCATCTCATCCGCAATATTTTGAAGTTCTATCGTCTCTTTAATCAATTCCCCGTGCCGGATAATCGTCTTTTTAAGCTCCGTATCCAGCCTATGGATTTCCAAAAGCATCGTCTGACCAGCCGCTGCCTGCATTTGTAACATTTCTTTTTGTACTACATTTGCCTTTTGAAATGCCTTATTAATCAATGCACGGTTTTTTTCAAAAAGTCTCTGTTCCTCATCAAACCATTTTGCCACTGTCTCCATATAGGCTTCGCTTGCCTTTGCCCCGGAAAATACATCATAACTGAGGAGATCTAAAACCTCTTTCTTTTGCAGGGAAAGCCTGCTTACCTCACTGTTAATCCGCTTAACAACCTCAATTCCTCCTGCAAAATTTTCTGACTGTATCATTTTCTCAAGCAGGAGCTGCTGTACCGAAATATTGCTCTCCTCCTTGATTTCTTTTGTATCTAAATAAAATTCAATCCCATCCGTAGTCACATGATACAGTACCACACCGTCCACAATCCGGCTGTCAATCAGTTTCACCCTTGCTGTTTTTTTCTTTTTCTCTTCTGGATCAAAATATGGAAAGGTAAATGCCCTGCCATCATTCTTAATCTTATCAAAAATATAGCCAATTAGTGCCTTTTCCTCCTCCGGCTCTTCCTTTAAAGAAAACTCCCTTCTCAAAATCTCCGAAAGAAACTCCTCGTACTGATCATAGGTAATCTCACTCTCATGAAAATGATTCTCATTAATAAAAAACCGCAGGGTTGCCATCGTAATGTATCCCATGTCCAAATCTATATACTTTCCTTCTTTGTACTGTGAAAATGTAGTATCACAAAGTACAAAAAAAGGATAGTATTTTTTTAAATTTAACATCCGGTCTTTATGTTCACTCATGATGTCGTGAATCATAATATATTTTTCAGCCATACACCTGTTCCTTTAATTAAAAACTTACCAGATTATTATATGCTTCCTCTTTGCTAACCTACTGTGCGTGTACACCAGTGCAATTCATTGTATCATATGTTTAAATAGAAATCCATGCCTTTTGTACTTCTTGCGTCTTTCCAGATTACAGTTCCACCTGCAAAATCACAAGTCAAAAATTTCCTGCGAACAGTTGGAATCATACGAAACAAAAACCTTCACGTTTTCTACACAACCCGGTTCAATGCAAGTTCATTATTTACACCCTTGGAAATCAGAATCTGGTGGATATCTACAATACCATTTTGGAAGGTTGCTGCACAAGCAGCCAGATAAAGCTCCCACATTCTGGCAAATTCTTCTCCTTTATCCTCTATAATTTTATCCCTGCACAAATTAAAATTCTCTCTCCAGCAAAGAAGTGTTTTATTATAATGTCTTCGAAGACTCTCTACATCCAGTGTATAAAAATGATAATCCGGCAGTATATTTATAATTTCTCTGAGACTTGGTATCACACCGCCCGGAAAAATATACTTCTTAATCCATGCATCCCCTTCATGCTCCTCTAAGGCACTGATAAAATGCAGTAAACACAGCCCCCTGTCTTTCAAAACTGCATCTACATTTTCCATAAATTCCTCATAGCTTCCCCGTCCTACATGCTCCATCATACCGACACTGACAACCCGTTCAAATTCCATTCCTGATTTTTTCAAGTCCCGGTAATCCAGCCTCTTTACCTGCAATAAATCAGACAAGCCTTCCTCCTCAATATCCCGGCTGAATTTCTGGTATTGTTCTTCACTTAGTGTAATACCCACACCGCGAACGCCATATTCTTTTGCTGCACGTTTTAAAAGGTATCCCCATCCACAGCCGATATCTAACAGGGTCATTCCCTCCTTTAGGCTTAATTTATCCAGTATATGATCTACTTTATTTACCTGTGCCTGATATAAAGAATCCCCTTCCTCCTTAAAATACCCGCAGGAGTAACTCATGGTTTCATCCAGCCAGAGCCGGTAGAAATCATTTCCGATATCATAGTGGGACTGCACTTCTCTTTCCTGATTTTTCCTGCTGCGTGAAGTAAAAATCAGCTTTTTTAATGCTGATTTATCTGCTGTAAACTTATCCATTTCTCCCATAAAACAATTGAGTACTTCATACAAATCACGATCCACCTCAATATCTCCCCGCATATATGCTTCTCCTAAAGATAAGGAAGTACTGGTCAGCATTTCCTTTTTATCCAGATTCTTTTTTAAATCTACTGTAAATCTTGGATTTTCCCTGCCAATTTTCTTCTCCTCATCTCCCATTTTTAAAATAAAAGAAACGGGAATAATATGCTCTAAATAATCCACAACAAATCCATTCATTTTTTTGTTTCCTTTCCTGATTATTTATAGTAGTTACACTATTTTTTTACATAGTATTCCCGTTTTTATAGATTTAATTATTTTTTGGGGTTCTTAAGCCATACTTCGTTTCCTTTTTCCTAACCATTTGGTTGCATTTAATATAACTATTTGATAACATAAATTCAGAGGTGATATTATGCATTACACAAACCGAGTTGAAGATTTACGTATTGATGCCGACAAAACACAACAGCAAATCGCTGATTTATTAGTTTGTCAAAGAGAAGTTTATCGCCGCTACGAAAAAGGCGAACGGGAACTTCCACTTTGGGCTGCAATTAAATTAGCCGAATATTACGATGTTTCTCTTGATTATCTTCTTGGACTTTCAGATAAACGGCGCCAATTTAATCAATAAAATTATATTTTAGAAGACTTTCATTTACTTTATATTCATAATTTTCTTTCTTAATAAAATCCCCAAATTAATATTTTCTCCAGAGTGTTATCAACATATAAGTGCAAGGTATTCTTTACAATAACGGACAGAAAAGCAATTCTTAAAGGAACGGGCTGTCAAATTGCTGGTACCGTCAACCCTCGGTTTATTTGTTATCCATTGGATAATAGGATATTTGAATATTAAAATGGGTGGTGGGCTTGCATATATACCGACAGCTTTGATTTACCCAATTTCTGTTATAAGTGGGATTGGTCCGCTTTGGTTTATTCAAATGCTGTGTCTTGCTGTAATTGGTGCTGCTCTTTACGCATTTTATTATGGCGGCAACGATTATACATCTTCTGCTTGTTTACAAAACATTATTACAAGTTTGCTACATTCTGCGTTATCACTTTGATTTTCCGGCAATATGGAATTATGTGATTGCACTTGCCGTTGAAATTATTATGACTTTTACGATATATGAGATCATAAAAAGAATCCCCTTTGTGAGATATTTTATACTGGGAGTAAAAAGAAAAAATATCAAAAACAAAGAACTTTAAAACCCCTCAAACCATTTACTATAGAAAATCAATAACCCCACAGCAATCGCCAAATGTGCCTAGAAACATGCACACTTGGCTCGTTGCTCCTGAAAATTAAGCAATCTGTTCCATATGGCTTTTTTGACACAGCGGATAGGATGCAATAAAAGGCTCGATTTTCTTTTTCATTTCAGCAAAAGAACTTCCATAAAAATATAACGCAGTATAGACCGGTCCCTCCCAATAGCTATACATGCTTCCAATCCCCTCCATTGCCTGTTCCATCTGTTCAATCACATAATTTATATCACAGGTTTCATAAACTTCATCAGGCAGGTCAGCCCCATTAGAATAATAAGCCAGTCCCTCTAATGTTCCTACCTCTATTTCTGGTTCTATTCCCTGTAAAACGGAGCCTTTTGGAATGCCCATTTTGTTCAGCAGCTCTGCCAGCCATTTTACATGGTCCAAATTATCATCCACCAAATGAATCTCTATATCACAATATGCAATTTCTCCGTCAGGGTTTTGGGCGGTACCTCCTCCAGCCACCTCTCCCATCTGCTCTTTCTCAAGAATTTCCTGTAAAGCGTCTTCCAAATCAAATCTGTGTTTAGGCTGAAGCCTTGCATTTAATTTTAACGTTAATTCCATCGTAATCTTCTCCTTATCGCATTTTTATTTTATCTGAGATTTCTAATATTATCAACAGCATACTCGGAAAGCGGCTTATATTGGTATAGTTTAGATGAAACATTAGGGAAAGAATATGGCACATCAGAAGCAAGCGTAAGACGATTTGAGACAAAGGTTCTATACTCTTCTTGCTATTATAACAAATCAAAAAATGTAATCACAGCTATAATTCCTCCCTAAGTTTCTGCCTTTGTTTATTGTTGATCAATCGTGTCAGTTTTGTTTTTAAAGCACAATCTCTTGTTTTAATATTGTTGTACATTGCTCTTTGTTCGTCTGTTTGGGAATCTACTAAGTCAAAAAAAGTGATTTTCACACTTATTAAGTGCTGATACTCTTTTTTAATATTTAAGTAGTCATCAAATTTCTTTTTCTCTACATAACCATTTGCAGCCAAATCAATAACCGCATTAAAAGAAGAAAACGGCAATATCTGCAAATTGTTTACCACTTTGTTTTCGGAATCAGGTTTATTCCCATCTACCTTTGGTATTATGTATTTCTCAATCATTTCTCTGTTGTCGAGAAATTCCAAATTACTTAGGCATTCTTGATAGGTCTTGTTTAGCAAAACATCAACAGTATCTCTTGCATTTTCATCTTTTTCGTTTTGTCTGTTTTCAATGTAATAAAACGAAATTGCGTATAAAATAAGCACAATAGTCGCATCAAAAAGAATACCAAACGCATCAACATTGATGTTAGATATTGTTAGTCCTATAAGAGAAGGAACATTTATATAATCGAGTAGCAAATATGTTATCAATACTACAATAATTGGAATGATTATTCTAAGCGTTTTCTTTTTCATATGTTGCTGTTCCCTTTGCATTGCATTTTAAAATCTAATTTTTCTTGTGCTTTTTAATTACTTTCACATTTTTAAGCTGGACTTGAGATCCATTTAAAAGCTTTCAGGCACCAAAGCCAGTTTATTGATTGACTCGTGAGCTCTAACGAGAGAGTCGTAAACAGCCAAGACATCTTCGGAGTCCCAAGTGCGGAGAGATTTTTCATCAATAACGCCGGCACTCTCACGGATGATCTTTGCAAGCTGTTCCTCGTCGGCAACAGCAACAACTGCCTGAACTGCAGCATTGCTTTGTGCTTTTTTGAGGTTCAGGATGAGGCTATCTATTGAGCCTTTGGACTGCACCTCAAACACATAGATTGCTTTGCCCATATTACCGATTTTAGCTTCCCAAACAGCATCTACCACTGCTCCGGTAGTAATTTTAACTTCGGAACGGCTATCGAATCCAAGTAACTCTCCGATAGCGACCAATTTTTCCTTAATCTCATCGTGCAGAGATTTTGAGTCGTTTACAGTAACGGGTTTCTTTGTTTCAGGAGTGGCAAGTTCTGCGGAAGATTTCTTTTCGGCAAGTGGTAAAATTTCATCCCACATAAAGTAATCTACTGCTAAAAGGTCATAATCTTTGACACCAGCTTTCTTGAGCTCTGTAGCAATGTCTTTTGCAATAGAGCAAACCTCTGCATACTTCTTTCCCGTGTACTGATAGTTGTATTTCGGCATATCGGGAATATCAAGATAGTCATAACAAATAATTGTTGTCTTATTAAAGATTACATATTCCTGCGGGTTTGCGTATGTAAGCAACTCACTGATAGTTGCAGGTCCCATACCCTTGACGGATTTCAAAAATACATTCCAACGCTTTTCAATAGGGTTTGTGCCATATAGCAATTCAGCCAACTGCTTTTTAAGTGTCATAAAACCGTTATTTGCAATCATTTTGCCAACAACATATTTCTTGTTGCCCCAAATAAGCATAGACCACAGCTTGCTGATGTACTCTAAGAATTCCTCCTCATTCATATCCAAAAGCTTGTCCTTAGTAAAAGACTGATAGTATTCCTTGCGTTCTTTACGCTCCTCCCAGTTTTCTTCATAATATGCCGCATTAGATTTCTTTTTCTTTATAAATTCGGATATTGCCGAATTGAGTTTTTGTGTGTCCATAGTAGTTACTCCTTATTCACTAGATACAACCTTTTTTGTTGCATTGATTTTAGCATCACTGTAGTCAACTACATCTGCGATTACAATTTTTTTCATTGCGGATATAAACGCTTCCATAAATGCAAAATCAATTTTGCCATTCTTTTCGGGCAATCGAATATTCTTATTTTTTACAACATTCCATCCGCCCAATTTGTTTTTATAGGAGTATATCGGCAGATCAGTCACCTTGTTAATGCACATAGTCATAAATAGATATTGATTTGGTGTAGGTTTGTTCTCTGCCAATTTCCAACGGATAGCATAAGAATCTGAAAGCACAGTAAAATCTCTTGACTGATAATAAGCTCTGTAAACATCGCTATTAGAAGGAAGCGAGATTACATTGTTTATAACAGTTGCTCCTGTTTTTGGTGCATAATAATTTAGACCTTGATTTTGGAAACTTGATGTTAGACAAGGAAGTACATAATCGTCAGTTGGCTGCTTCGGCAGTTCCTTTGCCTTATATGGCAATTTCTTTGTAGGAATCTTCTCAAAAAGATTGCCTACGGTATATGTACCCCAATTATCATTATCAAATTTGGCAAATTTCTGAAGAGCGTTAAGCTCTTCATCAGACAATTCATAATTGTCAAATCCGCTTACTTTTAAGTAAGCAGATAGCTCAGCTATCTGTTGAGTTTCTAGCTCAGCTATAAAGGATTCCATAAAGTCGAAGTCGATTTTACCGTCTTTTGTGGGGAGTTCAACAACACAGTTTTTGGCTATTTTCCAATGGCGGGCGTATCCAAGATTAGGGATTTTCTTTTGCCAAGCAGTAATAATCCATAATAGGCAACGAATATTATGGATGCTCGGCAACAACACCTTTACATTATCAAGAACCGAAAAACTTTTGGTTGCAATATTAAAGGATCTTGTGTGATCTCCGAACGTAACAAAAATAGGATGCTCTTCGTTACATATAAATTCAGGAGAGTCAGTATATCCAATTATTCCGTTATTGGTTGATTCAGAAGAATATGCCGGGAAGCAGAATTTATCCGACAAATCTTCCTTAGATAGCATTTTGGTAATTTTTTGCGGCTCAAACAATGCACTCGTTTTGTATTTGCCCCACTTAACTTTCCGCAGCTTTTCGTTAAGTGAGGCATTCATTTTCCCAGGTGCTCATCCTCCAAAGGTTGATTTTTCAAGAGCGTTGCCACTTCCCAAGCGAGATAATCACTAACAGTTTTCTTGAAATCTTTTACTGTTGGTTTTGTATCAATAGGTGCAGTTTGGTTCCAATCAGCACCGTTTTCAATGTTGATATGCCCTTCGTAATATTCTTTTTCGGTAAAAATATTAAGTTTTGTTTTTCCAAATCGCACCAAGTCGACAAGTTCCTTATATCTTCCGGCTGCATTGTTGGTATCTCTTAAATTGCTTGTGGATTTTTTCCTTGCCGATCTTGTGTAACCGTCATTTGAGAAATCTATAAACTTTACTACATCGTCATTTTGATGTGATTCTCCAACTCTAAAAACATAGATATGTGTTTGCACACTTGATTTTCCGACAAATAAATCAATAGGCATTCTTATACTAGCAAGAAGCGTTGAGTGTTTTAATATATTTTTGTTATACTCCACAGCATTTCCTGATCCTGCCGAGTTTTGAATAATGATAGCGGCATAGCCCTTTTCCATCATAGAAAGTGCCTTTTCAACAAAAATCATTCCGTTGCCTTCTCGAGAATACGGAGGATTCAAGATAAAAGCATTTGCAGGGAATTTTTTGTCGGTTTTGTCGAAGCCATAATGACCGTCAAATTTCAAAGAGTCTTTATTTAAAATATTTGAGCTGCCGTCACCCATCATAATCATATTGAGTACGGCAAGCATATAAACATTTGAGAGAATTTCCAAACCAAGCAACTGATTAGCTTTAATCTCTGCCGATTTAATCAGCAGCTGTTCGGGAGATTTTATTATGTTTTTAGCATCTATCAGCATTTCATTCATAGCTGCTACCAAAAGTCCCGCCGAACCCGTAGCAAAGTCCCAGACAAAGGAGTCTTTATTGACTCTTGCAAGACGGCACAAAAGTGTTGCTACATACGGCGGCGTTAATACAACATCGTTTAACTGATCCTGTGTAAAGCCGAGCCATGAATACATTTCATTGAAAAGCTTACCCGTAAAATCTGTTGTCAAGCCGATTTTGTAGTAAATGCCAAGGTCATCGACTATTTTTACAAACACACGTTTTAGCTGGCTTTCACCATCTTCGGGCTTGTTAATGTTATCAGTAGTCAATGTATTTTGCAATGTTCTTACAATCAAGTCTTTTTTATCCTTCGGAAGTTTTTTAGCATCGAGAAAAGACTCGATTTTTCTAATCATAATATCACCGTCTGTATTATTTCTTTCATCGGACGATTTCAGATCAGCTTTTGTAAGCGGATATACGTTATTATCAACATCACCAAGGGTAGCCATGATAGAAGCGACAACAAGATATACACGATCATTTTCGCTAAGCCCTTTTTCACTCTTGAAAATATCGTTGTTCAGCCTTACAAGGCTTGCCGTAATTTCCTGCTCCCTGCGCTCTTTTAGTTTTTCAATTTCTTCCTGCGGAAGTGATAACTGCTTTACTTTTTCAATAAACGAAGAAAAATGCTCTTTTTTCAAGAAGGAAAGGTCGGTATATTCGGCAACTTTTTGACCGACACCAAAGTTATTTTTGGAAACATAATAAACTCCAATTTGATGCATAATCTTTCCGTCCGTAGCTTTATGTCCGGTAACGCCAATAGCAATAACATCCGTATAGCTTGTATAGTGCAATACGGCATTTGCATAGTGAACAGCTCCGTTTACTGCATAAGAGTTAATATTGGTAAAGTCTGGCTGATTCTTTGAGGTTTTATTTGCAACATTGCCCTCATCATCCAATTTAACGAGTTTATCTTTATATCCCTTGTATTCAATAAGGATAGGATAATCTTTGCCATCTTTAGCTTTTAGAATAAGCTTAGCATCAGGGCGGTTGCCGCCTTTACCGCCATTCTTTGAAAAATAATCATTAAGAGCTTGATCTATTTCCGTGTTTAATGATTCTTGTTCCAATTTGTAATCCACTTTATACGATTTGAGCCAACCGTTTACTAAATCAGCGATATTGGGTTCAATAGATTGAATTTTAGCCATTGATATTTCCTCCATTTATCCAGTTATTATCATTAGCAGACCAAGATTTTGTGAATTTGTCATTGTAAATTGCCGCCACAAACGGCTCTGCAAGAAATGCCTTTATTGTTTTTAGCACGGTACTGTAATCATCCGTTTTCGTGTCGATTTTACGGACAAAGGCTTTCCATTTCTTCTGCATTGCCACATCGTCGTCAAAACCCATAACCTGTTCAAATTGCTCTGCTGTGAAACTGTGTTCACGGTTCGCAAAGGTTTTTCTGAACGCTTCGGTCAGCACCTTACCGTTAAAATCAAACTTATTGGCAAGATAATAAATATCGTAATAGTCTTTCATACGGCTGGAAAACTCCATCAAACTGAGAATTGCGTCAATTTTTTCAGCAACAGTCGTTTCGATAGAATAAGTATTAACTGTAGGTGCAGCAAAATCATCAAGCTGTGTCGGAATTTTTCGCTTTTCCTGCTTTGGCACAATGACATCGCCAACTCCGAAATCAACGCCAAACGGTGTGCGTGTGTTTTTAATGCGAGCAACTATTGATGCACCAATACCGGCATATTTCTTCGTAACGGCGATAGGTGCAACATCTTTAATCTCAAAGGTTATAAAATCATTGCCTGTCTGAACCGCTATAATTTCCCCAAGAATACCCTTTAACTGTTCCGGCGTATTGGGAATTTGCCAAAGCAAAAAATCTACATCAACCGTTACTCGGCTATCAAAGTCAGTAAGGGAATAGAGGAACAATCCGCCTTTCAGTACAAAATTTTCTGCATATTTCGATTTTTCCAAACGACGTAGGAACTCCTCTTGACAGAAAAGTTGTAGGCAAAGCTGATAGCTTCTTCCACTTTCTTTTGCCTTGTTCTTGAGGCGTGCGAGCACGGATGCAGCTATATCAGCCATTAAGCAATACCTCCATTACATTCATAACTTTTGTATAGAGCTTCATCTCCTTTGCGTACTTAGACAAATTTGCAAGATTCTTTTTTTTATCAGTAGCATAGGCATTGACAGCTTTATTAAAAATTTCATTGTCAAGTTTTGTGCGGTACTTAAAGCAATCGCATATTGTTCGCTCACGGTCATACACAGACAATATTACACCGTTAAAATTGCTTGTGGACTTACCTATATCTAAAAATTCCTTTTGAATATAGTAAGCCTTCATCGGAAATTCTTCAATGTTCTTTACGGCACGGGTCGCCGTTCTCGGTACAGCAATCGACCATTCACGGGGAGAAAAATCGCTGTATCCGTAATGAAACAAAGCGGACTCCACACAAATAATTCCCTGTGGAAGCAGCTCATGTATTAACTGTTCCTCCGTCGTGTTATTACCTTGGGGAAGTTGATAAAATCCCCTACGAATCCTTTCAATGAGCCCTTCTTTACAGAAAGCCGCAACTTCGTATTTATTTATCCCATTAGCGGCAAAATCTGAAGTTTTTGCAATGCCGCCGTTATTTTCAATTACTTTTTTTAAAATTTCCGGTTTATTCAAATATACACCAACTTTCCGCACACAAGAAGTGAATAATATACGTAATTATTATAGCATAAGTTTGAGAGAATCGCAACAACTATATGCATACATTATTCCAAAATTGTATGTCAAAAGTAATTAAGATATCAATTAAGTTCCGTTTTATAAAAGCCAAATTAAATAGTATTCCCCGCTTTCCGATAATTACACTTTTGAGAGAACGACTTTAAGTCGGACAATGTTGCGATATGCTAAGCGAAAATATCACCGCTTCTGAATTGCTTTAAACTGTCGGCAATCAAAAAAGCGTAAAGGACAGTTTCGACTTTGAATTTCAAAGCCGGTTACAACGAGTGGTATGCGGCACAGACCTCAAAGAAAATCCGTGCGGTATGGCAGACCAAAGCTGATAATGGAAAACGAGTATCTTCTACCGTTCTGTTTGGATATATGAAAGCCCCTAATGATAAAGAAAATTGGCTGATTGAGCGTATCGAAGTTCACAACAACGATAAATCAAGCGGTCACTGTTATGTAAAGGTGGATATTTACTTCACGGCGGCGGGAATGATAGATATTCCTACCGAACAGGAAATCCTTGCTATGATGGAAGAAATACGGGAAAATCCGCAAGACTTCCGCTTTGTAGCATAATGACAAAAGGAAACAATGTAACCCTTTTTATAAACAGATTCCAAAAGCCAAAACGATTGACTTTTTACCACCATCCGTGAAAAAAGTTTAGTTGTCTAATTTTGAAACATATGATAAACTTGCACTTATAAAGATGGTTCAATACTGAATGATGATTACAACTGCTTAACAGGAAGGGGGCACAAAATATTGAACGAAATAAAATGGAATGACCGGTTTAATATCGGCGTGGAAAACATTGACAAGGCACACCAACGTCTTTTTTCAATTGTAGCTAAACTACTGAGTCTTAATGAGGATGTAGCGAAACAGCAGCATGCCTGCCGGGAGGGAATCAAGTATTTTAAAAATTACACGATAAAGCATTTTTCTGAAGAAGAAGCATATATGCAATCTATCAATTACAGTGAATATGCCATACATAAAAGTCTTCATGACAATATGCGGATTAAGACAATTCCGGCTCTTGAAAACGAATTAGAGTCACAAAACTACTCTGTAGAATCCGTACAGCATTTTTTAGGTATTTGTGTCGGATGGCTGAATGCACATATTATGATTGAAGACCATGCCATCACGGGACGTTCTGCTAACAAATGGGTACATCAATCGGCAGAAGACGAAATAGCTTCTCTGGAAAAAGCAATCATTCAGACTCTGGAAAACTTATTCCGGGTAAAAGCACAGACTGTCAGCGTTCATTATAGCGGAGAAGATTTTTCTTCAGGAAATGCACTTTGTTACCGCTTAACTTATTCTTCCTCTGAAGGAGAGCGTATACACGCTTATTTAATCTATGAAGAACGGATGGTTCTAAACATGCTTGCGGAAATACTCGGTAAACAGATAAATAAGATTGATAAAACAGTATTTTATGCCATTAAAATGCTTTCACAGAAATTTATGGAATGTATTAAAGAGCACTTTATTCTGACCAACGAATATCAGCTTGAACGAACTGACCTTCTGACCTTCGAGCAGATTGTTCGAATATTTACATTAGAAAAACAATATCCTCCTTACAGCCTGCTGTTCAATACGGAAAAAAACGGCTATTTTGCATTCTTTATCAAATAGTACATACCATAAGCGGGGACTGCCTATACACAGGAAATTTCCTGACTGAATAGTCAAATCCCCGTCTTCCGTTCCCTCTATTGTTCCGACTTATACTTTTCACGGTATTCCTCTACAAAACTCTTGAATAACTCCCATCTGTCTTCATGTTCCACAAAATATTTCGGACAGTTTTTTCCGGTAACATCATAATGCCTGATTAAGTGATCCATATCCAGATTGTAATAGTTCATCAGCTTGGCTACCAGATAGACACAATTATTATAGGTAGCATCATTAAAATTACCGGTATCATCGGGATGGCACATTTCAATCGAAATACATACATCATTTAAGCTGTTAGAACAGTATGCAATCTCATTACAGGGAACACATTGTATAATCTCTCCTTCTAATCCGATTACAAACTGTGCACTGGCAAAAGTCTCCCCTGTATCCTTTAGATTCTCAAAATAATTCCGGTTCTGCTGTGCAGTGGAACCGGGATTTGCCGTATAATGAATGACAATATACTGGGGTGCCCCGGAAAGTGCCAGACCCGGTCTCGAATATTTATTTATGGTCAGAAATTCTTCTGTAATGGGAAGGTCCGGAAACAATGCCGCCGTACCGATAATCGGTTCGACTTCCGCTTTTTTCTCTGTTCCCGCTGCTTCTTCCTGCTTCATCTGCTTATAAAAATGCCGGAAAGAAAATATAATCGCCAGCATCACAATCAAAAAGGAAAATCCCAAAATGCATACCGTAATCAGTCTTTTTTTTCGATACTCCATTCTTTTCTTTTTTTGTGTGGACTGACGTTTCCGGTTCCTGTCTTCATTTGTATTTTTATAAAATTGTCTGTATTGTTCTTTCATATTCTCATCTCTTGTCTTTGCATCCAATTTTGCCTTGCAAACCTATTTGTTACGATTGCCGCAAAATGTATATTATTGTGCTTTTCCTGTAATCCGCTCACAATTTAACCTGACTGCCTCTGACCGCCCCGCAATCAGCAACAGCTTGTCCGCTCTTGTCATCTGTTTAATGATATACTCCCTTTGCATTGCCTCTCTTTTCGTAACAAAAACTTCATAATATACCAGCCTCACCGGAAGCCTCGATCTGGTATATTTTGCACCTTTTCCACTATTATGACATTCCATGCGTTCCTCTAAACTCTTAGTCCAACCGGTATAAAGACTTCCATCTTTGCATTCTACCATATAGGTGTATGCTGTACCCTCCATGATTTTCCATCCCATTTTCTCTTATAATAAAGCCTTTGATCCTAAATTTTGTTTTTTCCCAGAAAGACAGCCTGACCTGACGATCATAAATATCTTTGCCACAAACCACTTTGTAATTTTATCAAAGGCGAATTTTCCTGTTACCTTATTATATGCATTCGTTAAGGATCTGTGAATATTTTTTTGGTGATATACTATCTTAATGAAGCTCGCACGGGTCATCAACCTCCGCTTTGCTTCGGTTGGTGACATATTATACCACAAAATGTTCTTTATGGAACATGGAAATATTATCTTTAAGAATTTTGTAAGTTTTACGAAAAGGAATTGTACTCCCTTCCAAAATATAGTATATTGAAATAAAAGATAGTCCATAACAGGAGGTACGTATGCTGGAAAAAGCCATTGAAATCGCAGTTGAAGCACATAGAGGGCAGCTTGATAAAGCCGGGAAAATATATATTTTACATCCCATCCGTGTCATGCTCCGTGGCAGAAATGAGACCGAAATGATTGTCGGGATTCTCCATGATGTAGTAGAAGATACCCCTGTCACATTGGACATGCTCCGTTTAGAAGGGTTTTCGGAGGAAATTCTGGAAGCTGTCTCTTGTATCACAAAAGAACAGGAGGAAGACTACGGACATTTTATTGATCGTGTTCTTACGAATCCTTTGGCTGCACAGGTTAAGCTGTATGATATAGAGGATAATCTAAACCGTGACCGGATTCCCTATCCTACCCCAAAGGATGAGGCACGTTTTGCAAAATATGAGGCATACCATGAAATCCTCCTCAAAAAACTGGAAGAAAAGTAGGCATTTTCCTGTACAAGTCTATGGACGGTACTATTGTTTTCCTGTACACTGTCTAAAGCAAACGCAATTGTAATTACCCTATTTTACCTTAGGCGGTTCTGAATGTTTCCCACTGTCTGAATCTTCTTTCACCTTCTCACAGAAGCTTCCCCGCTTGACTGCATCAGAGCCATATTTTTCCCGGATTGCATCTAATGCAGCATCTAAATTCTTCAATTTGTCATGACTTTCCATATCAAATAGATTCATCTGCCGCATACCGTTTTCTGTTACCTTATTCGCCGTTACTCCAATCAAACGGATAGGTGAGCCATCCCATAATTCATCAAACAGGGAACAGGCAGTCTGATAACATTCATCCGTTACATCCGTAGGGGAAAGCAGTGTCCTCTGATGCCTTTTTACAACAAAATTACTGTCCTTAATCTCCACACTCAACACCACTGCCTGTACTGTATCCTTCCGCATACGGCTGCAAACGGACTCACAAAGCCCCATAATAATATGATAGGCATCTCCGGCATCCTTAATATCATATGGTATCGTCGTGGAATTCCCATACCCTTTTTGTACTGCTTCCGTTCTGTCTTCTAACGTCAGGTCAATTCCGTTTGCAAAATTATAAATTACCTCTCCATGACTCTTAAAATAAGACCTCAGCACCTTTAAATCACTGGATGCAATATCACCAATTTTATGAATCCCAAGAGAATGCAGCCTGTCTGCTGTAGAATGTCCCACATAAAATAAATCTTCAATAGGAAGCGGCCACATTTTTTCCGGAATCTCCTCGGGAAATAAAGTATGCACTTGATCCGGCTTATCAAAATCACTTGCCATTTTTGCCAGCAGCCTGTTCGATGAAATGCCGATATTTACCGTAAATTCAAGCGTATTCCTTATTTCATCCTTTAACTTATGGGCAAAAGCAACCGGGTCACCGTATAACCCGTAAGTTCCCGACATATCCAAAAATGCCTCATCAATGGAATACCGATCCACCACCGGTGCATACCGGGAAAACAATTCCATTAGTTCTCTCGATTTTTCCTTATAATAATCCATATGCGGAGAAAACAACTGTAAATGCGGACATTTCTTCAACGCAGCTACAACCGGTTCCCCGGTCTTTACACCATATCGTTTGGCAGACTGGGATTTTGCCAGCACAACACCGTGACGCTTGGAAATGTCTCCACCTATAATTGCATCCAATGTCCGGATATCCTCTGCTTTTCCTAATTCCTTCATCCGGTATAACGCTTCCCAGCTTAAAAATGCATTGTTTACATCTATATGAAAATACACGTTTTCTCTTTTTCTCATATCTTTACTGTCCAAAATCATACAGCTTTCTTGTTTCCGGATTTCTGTACTCATGTTTCTCATAATAACCGATTAACTTTTCACCGTCTCTTAACGCCACCATATAGACATCCTTGTTCTCCTTTTCATTATGAAACGTATAGATTATATTATTGTCCTTTGAAGCCGCGAACCATTGGACAATCTGCTCTATTTTCTCCCGAGATTCCCGGTTATGACAAGCGAGAAGGCTTTGTCCGATCAGCCTGTCACCACCCCGTTTTTCATAACGCTTCACAGCAGCCGGATTCATATAAATGATTTCATGCCAAAGATTACATATAACAACGGCATTAGTATCCTGATCTATGATACTCTTATAAAAAACAGCCTCTGCATTATCAATCTTTGTCATATCACCTTTTACTAACTCTATCATTTTACCACTCCTCTTATATCCGCTTTTTCATTAATCCAGATAATCTGAAACTTTTTCCTCAGCAGTTTTGGGTATACCGGCAGGCAGGAAATCCACTGCATCCCAAAAATTCCCCATATCTTCCGTTTCTGCGTCTTAATTCACTGCCGCATCTTGGACAAAGCTTTAGAGAATCTGTTATATTTTCCTTTGCCATCCGCTCAAAGCACTGCTGATTCATCATACAATCCTTTAAAGCTCTATGGGCACCTGCTGTACTGATTCCGTAATAGGCAGCAAGATCCACTAACTTATGATGGCTAAGCTGTGGCAGACACCGTCTTGCCATCGGAAGAGTATCGATATAATCATTACTGACGGTCTGTCCAAATAATTCCTCTGCTGCTTTCCATATAAATTTCATATCAAAGGAATGTATGTTATGTCCCACCAGAATATCCTCACCAATAAATTCAATAAACTTCGGAAAAACAAGTTTCAGTTCCGGCTCATCTGCCACCATCTCATCACTAATTCCATTTACTGCCGTTGCCCCGTAAGGTATCCGCCGTCCCGGATTGATCAGACTACTAAAGGTATCTGCTACCCTGCCATTCGTTACTTTTACTGCTGAGATTTCAATGATAACATCATAGTCTGGGCGAATTCCTGTTGTTTCCAAATCAAATACTGTATAATCTGCCACATAATCTCTAAGATGATTTCCCCGTTTGTTTCCTAACATATACTACCTCATTTGTTTTTTCATCCGTTTTCTGACTTCGATATTATCATCCTACCATAGAACAATAGGGAAGACAATAATAGATCAGACAAATTCCCATTTCCAATTTATTTTATGCTATACTGTATCAGGACATATCTTTAAATATGGAAAGGACACCTATCATGAGATTATATTTAGCACCTATGGAGGGAATTACAACTTATATATACCGGAATGCACTGCATCGCCATTATGGCGGCTTTGACTGTTATTATACCCCGTTCTTGTCAAATAAGGTATTAAGCACGAAAGAACTTAGTGACATTTCACCGGAAAACAATAAAGATATGAAAGTAATCCCTCAGATTCTCACCAACCAGGCTGAAACATTTTTAGAGATTGCCAAATGTCTTAAAAACTGCGGTTATGAAGAAGTTAACTTTAATCTAGGCTGTCCTTCCGGAACGGTCGTTTCCAAGAAACGAGGGGCTGGATTTCTAAGTGTGCCGGATGAGCTAGACCGTTTTTTGGAGGAAATATTTGCAAAATGTCCGTTAGACATTTCCATAAAAACCAGAATCGGTATCGAATCGGAATATGAATGGGAAGACCTGCTTGCTATCTATCAAAAATATCCCATTAAGGAACTGATCATCCATCCACGATATCAGAAAGAATTTTACCAGGCAGTTCCCCATGTGGAAGCATTTAAACAAGCGGCAGACCGATCAAAAGACAACAGTATCCCTCTTTGTTATAACGGAGATATTACATCTGCTAAGAGTTTCCATGACCTGATAAAAAAAGTTCCTTCTACCGAAGCGGTCATGCTGGGACGGGGCGTACTGGCAAATCCAGAACTAGCCCGGCTTCTTCAGAACCAGACCCCTGAACTGCTTTATCCTGACAAGCTTTCTACATTCAAAGCCTTTCACGATGAAATTCTTACCGGTTATATAGACTATATGTCCGGTGACCAGCCTGTGCTGTTTAAAATGAAAGAGCTTTGGAGCTACATGGGGGCATATGTACATGCATCCGAATCCCTATTAAAAAAAATACGCAAGGCAAAACGGCTTTCCGACTATCGGAGCACTGTGCAAACCATTCTTTCGGAAGCACAGCGTATATAGCAGGGATTTACATAGTGATTGGAAAGCCGATTTGTTTTTCGAGTGCTGACACGTTGATAATTAGGCAAACTTACACTAGAACAGTGTTAATTGTTCGTATTTTTCTGGAAGCTCCCGCAGAAAATGAAAACATTGATTCACATCATATTCTATTCCGTTTTTTCTGCAAGTGTCTTTCAACAACTTCATCAATTCCGCATTCCTGTCACTTGTTATCTCATAGGAATAACCATACTTCCGATGATAACGCTCTCTCATTCCCGGGAAATGTTGATCAAGGGCAGCGTAAAAATATTCCCTGTCGCCCTCCCGTAAGGTCACACCCATTCCGAAGCAGATAATCCCATATACCTTTGCCTGAATACAGTAATCCAGAATGCCTTCTATATTTTCCTTCGTATCATTCATATATGGTAAAATCGGTGAAAGCCAGACAATCGTAGGAATTCCAAGCTCATGAAAAACCTGAAGTGCTTTTACCCTTTCCTTCGTTGTGCTTACATTTGGTTCTAAAATTTTACAAAGCTCCTCATCATAGGTTGTCAGGGTCATCTGCACCACACATTTTGCTTTTTCATGAATGCTCGCTAACAAATCCACATCCCGCAATATCCGGTCCGATTTTGTCTGGATTGCAACACCAAATCCATACCGTTCAATTATCTCGAGACATTTTCTTGTAAGTCGTACTTCCTCCTCACAGTGCATATACGGGTCACACATCGCACCGGTTCCAATCATGCACTTTTTCCTCTTGGAACGCAGTGCCCGTTCCAACAGAATCGGTGCATTTTCCTTAACCTCAATATCTTCAAATGCATGGGTAAAACCATAACAGGTACTTCTGGAATCACAATAAATACAGCCATGGGTACAACCACGATACAAATTCATTCCGTTATAGGGGGACAAGATTCCCTTTGCTTCTACATAATGCATTGTGTGCTCCTTTTCATTTGTATATCATCATTCGCTGCCACTTTAATTAAACTCTTTTTTATAGCAGGATTTCCTATATTCATACCTCATTTTTTTAATGATATCATAACAAACAAGACAACTGATTGTCATATTTATCAATTTTTTCTATCCATATACCTTATGCAAATTTTGATACAGACTGCCTTGAAACATCTAACTGCTCCTACGTCAGATTCTTACCTTTCCTTAGTGTCAATAGCTTTTCAGAAAAATCCATTTTGTGACCTTCTTGTAATAATTAATAAATTATAATACTTGAACCACTTTTTCAACCACCATCATTTACATTCCGTGCAGATATATTCGGGAACGGTTATTTTATTTACGGCAGACTCATAAAGCCTCCATCCGCCGGCAAGATGATAGCAGTCATAACCGTTGCCTGAAAGGATACGGCAGGCAGCATAACTGCGAAGTCCGGTATGACAGTATACATATACCGGCTTATCTTTCGGAATTTCTGAAATACGCTCTCTTAAAGAATCCAGTGGTATGTTCATAAATCCGTCTATTGTTCCACGGGATACTTCGGTACATGTTCGGACATCAAGAAGCGTCGCACTTCCATCATGAGGCAGTTTTTTAACATCCTGCCAGAAAAATTGCTTTACCTTACCGGTTATGATATTTTCAGCAACAAATCCCAGCATATTGACGGGATCTTTTGCACTGCCAAAAGGAGGTGCATAACAAAGCTCAAGTTCCGTCAAATCAGTAATTTTCGCTCCGAAACGAATCGCCGCCGCAAGCACATCCATCCTTTTATCTACTCCGTCAAAACCAACTATCTGTGCACCGATGATTTTTAATGTTTTCTTATCCCACAATGCTTTTACCGACATATTACCTGCACCGGGATAATAAGAGGCATGTGAACCCGAATAAATATAAGCCTTATCATAGTCAATCCCCGCTGCTTTTGCTTTCTTTTCATTCAGTCCGGTGGCGGCAACTGCCATATCAAACAGTTTTAGAATTGCCGAACCCTGTGTTCCCGTATATTCGGAAGGAATCCCCACAATATTATCTGCTGCAATCCGTCCCTGTTTATTGGCAGGACCGGCTAAAGGGATAAATGCAGGTTCTTTTGTGATAAAATCCTGTATCTCTATCGCATCACCCACAGCATAGATATCAGGAATGCTTGTTTGCATCCGGCGGTTGACAATGATACTGCCCCGCTGGTTTAAAGCAATCCCGCAGTCTTTTGCCAGGGCAGTTTCGGGATGGACACCCACTGACAGAACAATCATGTCAGTGCAAATCTCACCATCCTGCAGAATAATTTTATTCCCATCTATCATTTTTACACCATTATTCAGGTAAATCTTAATCCCTTTTTCCGTAATGTACCTGTGAACATCGGCTGCCATATCATAATCAAGCGGTGCAATCAGATGGTCGGCAAGCTCAACAACAGAGACATCAAGTCCTGCGTCGCTAAGATTTTCCGCCATTTCCACTCCAATATATCCTCCACCAATCACAACCGCAGATTTTGGCTTTTTCTTTTCAATATATTCTTTTATTTTTAAGGTGTCCGGAATATTACGAAGCGTAAATACCATGGGACTGTCAATTCCCTTTATATCTGGTTTTATTGGTTCCGCTCCGGGTGAAAGAATAAGGTTGTCGTATCCTTCCTGATATGTTTCATCGGTTCTCAGATTTTTAACTGTTATGATTTTAGCTTCCGGATTAATTTTTACTGCTTCATTATTCACACGGACATCTATTTTAAATCTTGCCCGAAAACTTTCCGGTGTCTGCAATGTCAGATTCCCTTGATTTTTTATAGTACCACCGATATAATACGGTAAACCACAGTTAGCGAAGGAAATATATTCACCTCGCTCTAATATAATAATTTCAGATGACTCATCGAGTCTGCGAAGCCGGGCTGCTGCGGAAGCACCGCCTGCAACGCCGCCGATAATAATTGTTTTCATATGTATTTACCTCTTTTCTGAAAGGAGTTGTGAAATAATGCCACAATCAATATTTGAACCTGTTTATAAAGAAATATTTCCATTTTGGAATGAAATATCAGAGGAAGACAAAAAATTTATCTGTCAGAATTCCCATGCTGTTACTTATTCCAAGGGTAAAAATATTCACGACGGTAACGAATGCTCCGGCGTAATTCTTGTCCGTTCGGGCAGCCTCAGACTTTATATGATGTCAGATGAGGGCAAGGATATCACACTTTACCGCCTGCACAACGGAGACATGTGTATGCTGTCTGCCTCCTGCGTGCTTCAGACCATCACTTTTGATGTATTTATTGATGCCGAAGAAGACAGCAAATGCTATGTTATCAACGGGTCTGCCTTTGCTGCAATTTCCCAGTGCCATCCAAGCATTAAAATCTTTGCTCTTGAAACCGCTGTCAGCCGTTTTTCAGATGTAATGTGGGTTATGCAGCAAATCCTCTTTATGAGCATGGATAAGCGGCTTGCCATTTTCCTCTCCGATGAATCTGCAAGAACCGGTTCCGATACGATTACACTGACCCACGAGCAGATTGCCCGCTACATGGGTTCTGCCCGTGAGGTTGTGTCGAGAATGCTGAAATATTTCTCAAATGAAGGGATTGTGGAGGTTTCCCGCAAGGGTATCAAAATCCTTGATAAGAAACGTCTCCGCAAATTAGCCCTCTAACGTATATATTATTTCTGTGACAAGTGCACATTTTTTGCTTTGCATATAAGCTGCGTCATTGTACCCATTGGACAGTACACACACCATGAACGGGGTTTAAATAAAATCATTGTAATAAAACCCAGAACGGTAGAAGTCAGCATCACACTATAGAAACCAAAAGCAAACTGTGCTGTTCCGTCCGAAAAAAATGTTCCATGATAAGCCCAGTGCCACGGAAGCTTAAATGTCCAAAGCAGAGTTACTATTTTACTCAAATCTTTTGCTCCTGCAAATACCAGATAAGTATTCCACAGCATTAAAAAGAACATTGCAAAGAAGAATATCAAAAAACCATATCTGAAATATTTTGATTTCATCCATTTGGGAATATCTTTTTTTCGCGAAAGCCCAAATCTTCCCCCTATGAGTGCAAACAACTGCCCTCTGCCGCAATACTTATTACAATATGCTTTATTCCCCTTTACAACTGATATAATTAGTGGGATAAAAAAGCAAAGAAGTCCGAGCCATGCAAATAAAATATTGAAAAATCCCAAAATCAGATAAGTAAGGGAAAAAATCCAAAGATAATCAAACCACTTCTTTTTTTGCTTCATTCCTCTTCCACCTCCAAAGTAATGACGCTTGCAGGACATTCCTTGACACATTTTCCACATCCCACGCACAAAGCTTGATTGACCTCTGCACATATACCTTTGGGAACGGTAATTGCATTTCGGGGACAAACCTTGACACAGCATCCACAGGCTACGCATTCCCCGATGCTCACCGCTGCTTTTCTTTTTGGCATAATCCACCTCCTGTTGTTGTACTTATAGTATATAGAGGAAGATTATTTCATTCAGTGACAAAGTCACAAAACACCTTTTCTCTCTTAATAATGCATCTTATACTCTGCAAGTGCTTTTTCTAAATGCTTATAGTTTTCGATTTTCCATTTCCTTCTCCCCTCCTTCTGATGGTTTTCAATCCGCTTTCAAAACGGATACCCCGTTTCTTATATTTTACTTTAAATTTTATACTTATACTGAATATTAATATGACATACAGATGTCACCTTTCCTGTAGTAAGATATATACGTTACATAAATATGCAAAAAGGAGACAAAAATATGAATTATGAAATTGTAACATTGAAAGAAAAAATAGTTGCAGGAATTTCTGCCCGTACAAGCAATACAAGCCCGGAAATGGGAGCAATAATCGGACAGCTTTGGAACCGTTTCTATAACGAAGGCATTTACGCTTCCATCCCTGACAAAATCAATACGAAGGCACTTGGAATTTATACAGATTACACATCTGAAGAGAAAGGTGAGTACACCGTTATGGCTGCCTGTGAAACTTCAAAAGTGCCGGAACATGCCGGGAATCTTGTTGTGAGGAGGATTCCTGCCGGAAAGTATGCAAAATTTGTAATAAAGGGACATATGCAAAAAGCAGTTGCTGATTTCTGGCAGGAGCTTTGGACAATGAATCTATCACGGACTTTTCATAGTGATTTTGAAGAATATCAAAATAGCGATATGGAAAATGCAGAGATTCATATTTATATCGGACTACAAGAGGAGTAAAATCATGGACAAAAAAGACTACAAAAAGGAATACAAGGATTTATACCAGCCCTCCGTCAATCCTTCGATTATTGATATACCGGAAATGTTATTTATCACAGTGAAGGGAGTCGGCAATCCAAACACCTCCTCAAGCTATCAGGAGGCATTGGAAATCCTGTATGGTCTGTCCTTTACCATTAAAATGTCTAAAATGAACGGTACACAGCCTGAAGGATATTTTGAATATGTGGTGCCGCCATTAGAAGGACTCTGGTATGCAGAAGAAACCGCATTTGACGGTATCAATATAACAGGTAAGGATAAATTTTGCTGGATATCTATGATAAGACAGCCGGAATTTGTGACGGAAGCAGTATTTGAAAAAGCCAAGCAAACATTGGCAAAAAAGAAGCCGGAACTTAATGTAAACAGAGCGGAATTTATAAAGATGACTGAGGGACTCTGTGTGCAGGCTATGCATAAAGGACCTTATGATGATGAACCTCAAACTATTGAAAACATGAAATGTTTCGTGAAAGAACATGGATATACAGAGGATTTTTCAGATACACGATACCATCATGAAATCTATTTGTCAGATCCAAGAAAATGTGCACCGCAGCGTCTGAAAACAGTTATCCGGCATCCGGTAAAAAGGCTATAGTCAATAATTCCCGCTGCTTGCGGCGGGATATTGACCCTTGCAGCATTTACTAAATGTATACGAACATCTGAAGAGGCTCGCCGCATAGACGAAGATGACCTTCTCGAAAGTCCTTTTTGCGGATATGTCAATTTTTTACTGGAACGCAACCCTAAGTACACCTTTTTGGAATTTACCTTTGGAGCCTGTGCATTAATGGATTTGCTGTACCGCTTGTATGTTTTCGCACTGACCCAGTCTGAGAGAGCACTGACCTGTTTTTTCCCATCTATCGTCTTATAAGATGCTATCTTATATTTATAAACCGTATTTGTTTTTAACCCTCTGTCAATCCATTTATTTACTGACGGTTTCTTATTAACCTTAATATTTTTATATTTTTTTGAAGAAGTATGACACTGGATAAGGATAAAGCTCAAAAATATATTCAACTTTACTTACCGAAAAAAGCCATCTCTACCAAATATCTTTTCTAAGAATTAATTATAGAAGCACATCGAATAATATGTTACAATTATTTTGTTGCTCACCGATACCCGCAACGGGGAGGAGGTGTCTGAATGGAAGTTGTAATCTCTTTTTTAGTTACTGTCGTGGGAGGTGTAGTTTGCCACTGCATCATCAAATGGTTAGACGGTGACGACAAAAGCAACAAATAGCCTAGTGGGTGCTTTACCACTATAAAAGAAAAGAAGAATCCCCAAGCTGTACTGCAATACGGTTTGGGGATTCATTCTTTTGTCCAAATGGACTTGTAATCTCTTTTTGCCTACTGGCATTATAGCATATGCAAAAACCTTTTTCAATATGCTTGACACAAAAAATTATCCTTATCTGGCATCAATCGTTCTTTTATTCATGTTCCGTTCCTCCTTTTTGACAATAAATCTCAAAAGAGATGACTGTCAATTTGTTACTTTTCATAAGTTACCCTTTTGTTAGTTTTAATCTGGATAGTGCCGATATGCTTCCCAATGATCTGCAATTTGTCCACTCCATTGGCTACAGTCATTATCAAACCAAAACCTTACAT
>CAJUBR010000002.1:0-63834 GCA_910584695.1 uncultured Lachnospiraceae bacterium | reverse complement strand
AGCCATCCACATTCGAGTCTGCCTTCCACCGAAGGCGAATAGCTGTATTGGAATGTCTAATAGCTCTGACATTCTGGGGTATTCTATCCCGAATATTCTCACCAGATGCATATGCAGTCTTTTCTTGCATCAAAACTGTCGATAATATTATCATCATCCAGACAAGCAGTATACCCCTTATTCCTTCTCTATTCATATCCTTTCTCCCCTTTCTTAATATCATTTTCATAATCATGGTGGTCTTTAATTACATCAGAAATTGTTTCATCACCATAGGATTTAAAACACTGAGAAGCAAAATCCGGAATACCTGTATTGGGATTGACTGCCTTTAACATCATTTCAATCCCATTTGCATTAATTTTTTTATAATAATAATTATGCTTCATTAAATTATCATATTGATTCTTTTGATATTTATATCCAGTCTCACTATTATCTGCACACCGGTCATATTTATCCGTCGCATAGGCATCATCCAGTCCCAATATATGCCCCAGTTCATGTGCTGCCGTGACATTATAATCTGTGGCTGGATAATTATATCCCTCTTCTTTATTTGCCCGGACCTGTTCGTTTGTCGGCATATAAATACAGTAATCATAATCATATTCCGTATATCCTGATGCATTATCATTGGAACCCGCATGATACCAGTGGTCTCCTGCTTTCGTACAGTTTGGACATTCTCCGCCGATCAGTACTTCGATAAACTGCTGTTTGGAATGATACTTCTCTTTTCCTCTTTTTTCATGGACAATCAATTCCGTATTAAAATTGATCCCTTTCTTAAAGTCTCCTTTATTTCCCCGCACTTCCACATCCGAATAAGCTTCTTTGATTCCCTCTTTGAACATGGAAATATATTTTGCAGTTGAAATCTCACTGTTGACAGAAGCCGCTTTTTTCTTGAATATTTTTACCCTGCCGGAATTTTCTTTTCCTGTGTCGCTGTAGGTAACAAAATCAAGATATACATGAATCTGCAATGTCCGTCCCGCCATTTTATATTTTACAGGAGAATAACAGCCTTTGATATGATACGTATTCATTTTTTTATCTTTATCCGTGCAGACAAAACTGTATTTTTTCGCAATATATTTCCCTGCACTTCCGATTTTACTTACCTTTGCATGATCGATATTGCTGGAGGCCTCCGTCCCATTTGCTGCCACCGGTTTCACTTTGTAGTAATAGGTTTTGTTTAACTTTACATTTTTGTCTGCATAGGATGATTTATTTTTACCCACCGTTTTGATCAGCTTATACTTCCCGTTCTTTTTCCCTGCACGGTATATTTTATAATTTTTCGCATATTGCATCTTTTTCCAGTTGACTGTTATCGTCTTATCCGCCGTTACATTGGCATTGATTCCGGTTTTTCCCACGGTAACCTTTTGTTCATCACTCATCTTACTGTATGTTCTTTTGCCGTTCTTCTCTGTATAGGTTTTCACTTTAATCTTATACGTTTTATTTGTGCGGAACCCTCCATAGGTAACAGTCCATCCCCAGCTTTTCTTTTTGAATTTATGGTCATTATATTTTTTCCCATTTACATATACTACCATCCCATTAAATTCAATCTCATTTTCTGCACTTACAGAAATACTGTTCATTCCGTTGGATTCCAAAGACAAATTAGGTTTGGACGTAACCTTCCTGCTTTTTTCCTTCTGCTCCGTCACATGGATTACACACCGTACACTTACGGAGCCGTCTGCTGAAGCCGCCACAATCTCTGCTGTACCGCCCTTTTTTGCAGTTACATACCCATTCTGATCAACAGAGGCAATTTTCCCTTTCGTACTGCTCCACTTTATCCTGTGATTGTCTGCCAGTTCCGGACTCACCACCGCCGACAACTGTAAGGTTTGTCCCGGTAATAGAAATTCTTCTTTGGTATCAAGGGTAATTCCAGTCACCGGAATTGCAATTTTTGACTTCAAAACATAACAATACCCATTATAATTTTCTTTTATCGCCCGTATATTCGTCTTTACCCGGTAATAATCACCGCAGCTTCCCACAACCGTAAGCTTTGTTTTCGCTTTTCCGGTTCCGATGGATTGTTTGTTATTTCCGATGGCATACAAATCCGTATTTGATTTTATAAATCCTTGTACGTCATTTAGTTTACTATATACAGATATGTATGTGGTTCCTTTTATATGACCGTCATCCTTCGATACTGCCAAAATCGTCGTGGTTCCCTCTGCCTTCCCTGTAACGGTTCCAGAAGCATCAACGGATGCCACTGTATTCTTCCCCGACTGCCAGGATACCTCGGAATTGTCTGCAAGCTCAGGCGTAACCTTCACATTGAAATGGGCTGTCCCACCAGTCTCTATGGAGACATTTTGTTCCTTTACCTTAACATCCTTTACCGGAATCCGCAGGTCTTTCTTTAAAACAAATCCAGTGTCACCGGAACCATTCTTTCTTTTTATATAATAGTAATCCCCGCACACTCTTGAAACAGTTACCTGTTCCTTGCTTGAGATCGTTCCTGTCCTGTCATTATTTTCGACGTCCGCATTGGAGGATGCTCCCCGGTAGATTCCCGTTTCTTTTACGGATTCCGCCTCACATTGTGAAACTTCTGTGCAGACTGAAATAAAAACCTTTTCTGTAAGTGTCGTACCATCTGTTGTTTTAATCGTTAATATTACCCATCCAGTTCCCTCTTTCAAGCCTTTTACTTTACATTTCCCATCCCCCGTCTTTACAACCCGAAAAACGGAGGGATCACTGCTGCTGTAAGCACTGCTCTTCGCCTGATATCCTTTTAATTCATAACGGTACTCGTCGGAAACATCCCCAACCCCCAGTGCCATATGGTGTCTGGCATCCGCTCCGTCACCTATGTATATCCGCACCGTATTATCAGCAGCAAATACAATTTGACTATTTGTTATAACGCCTATAAAAAGTATTACAAATAACAAACCCTTTTTGATTTTCTCTGTTCGATTACAATACATATCCAGATTACTCCTTTCCTTTCTCTTCATTTATAGTCATTATATTATAATCCAACAATTTATATATGTCAACAGGTGCTTTTTAAACGCATAAAACAGAAAAACTGCCCAAAACCCCTCTATTTACAAGGATTCATTATATGTTTATCCCCTAAATACAGCAATACAATCCTTATATAACATTTCTAAAATCTCTATTTTTTTGCTATTTTTTCATTATTTGTATTCTTTCCTATTTTCCTGATTAAGAAAATCCCAGTATTCCATATATTCTACAATTAAAAATTGTCGAATTAACAAAAAAATGGTAAAATATTGTTATTAATTAACATGGGGGGGAAGTTTTTATGAGAGAGAATAATAATATTTTTAAACGGATAACACTGCTTATTATCGGAGGTATTTTTTTCTTTCCGGCACTAGAAACATATTGGGCAACCGTAATTCATGCACACTCTGATTTGCGTACACAAGATATGATTGGTACCATTGAAGATGGAAGCAGCTTTCAACTGCAGGTAAATTATGTACTAGATTGTTATGCTGAAGAATATTGGACAAAATATGGGATAAAGAGAACGGGAACCTCTACCTATTATTACCTTCTACCGGTTACAACTGACGGAAATACCAATACATATATTACATTAAGCTCATCCACCGGAACCAACAAGATTTTAGATCAGATTTGCAATGAGACAATAGATTATACTTTCAAAAATGGAGCCGAACCTACGACTTCCACAACACTGGATGTGTTAGTCAAACCCACCAAATTCAATATAACCAATTATTTGCAGGAATGGTGTAATGAAACGGAATACTTCGGAAAAGGAATTGACTGCAATGCATATGTGTTACCATATACTTTGACATATGTTGATAAAGAGATCATGTACATTAAACTATGTGTTGGCGGTATCGCACTTTTAATCGGAGTAATTCAGATTTTAACATTTCTTTTGGCATTACGCAACAAAAAAGTACCGGAACCGGAAATTGAAATGCCACAGATCATCATCCCGAAAGAAGACCCGTTTGATTACGAAGATAAACCCTTCAAATATGAGACCTCTTCCAAACAGGAAACTACAGAGCAGGGCACCATGGCAGCAACAGAGTCCAAAACCGGTCTGCGCCTTCGTTTAAAAGATGATGATTCGAAATAGAATATCACATCTCATATCTTTTTCCGATTTGCTTAACCCGCATCGCAAAATCCCTGCGGTAATTTTCCGGTGAAAGAATCTCTGCCTTATCTCCGTAAGTCAGAATCCAATCAAAAAAGGAAGGGATATCCGTCCATGTAAAATGCTTGATGATATTCCCTTCCTCGTCCTCCTCAAAGCAATCCACTCCCCACTCGTCAATCAGTCTCCATTTTACGGATTTATCAAACCGTACTACCGCTTCCACGTCCCCCCTTGTATGCCGTAGCTTATCACAGGTATAAACCGGGACCTCCCGTTCTTCACAAGGTATTCCCGTCAAATGTAACTCTGTGATACGGGTAAGCTTAAACATCCGGTAATCCTTCCGCATCGTACAATATCCCCATACATACCAGCCTGCCCACTGGAACACCAGATGGTACGGTTCAATCGTCCTTTCTCCCTTCCCGTTTGGGGAATAATATGTAAATGCAATCTGTTCCTTTCGGTCCAGTGCCATTTTAATCATTTCTATTTTCTCGGCTATAACCGCTTTGTCCCAACGGGAAAGATCAATCAAAATGTGATTGTCTGCCTTTACCATATCCGCATGCTCTATAGACAGTTTTTCCATAAGACGGCGATAACGACCAGTTTCCGATATACTGTCAAGGCTTTGCAGACCGGACAGGATTGCCTGCATCTCTTGAATGGACAAAATCGTTCTGTCCATCTTGTAATTTTCCATTATGGAAATTCCTCCATTTTGTCCTTGCAATGTCTGAATCGGAATTCCTGCCCGGTTAATATCTTCAATATCCCGGATAATCGTTCTGCGTGACACTTCAAATCTTTCTGCCAGCTCTTTTGCCGTTACTCTTTCTTTTTGCAATAAAATGGATAATATCCCTATCTGACGGTCAATCTTCATATTCTCACCTCTCTAAATCTGCAAATTACAAGTGTAACAGATTAATGATTCACTATATTTTATCTAGGATTCCACAACTGGAAATTCCAGTATCAGCTCAAACCCCTGTCCGTATACCGACCGCACATCCACTTCTATCTTTAAATTTCTTGCCATCTGCTCCACCAGATACAGTCCCATCCCGGTTGCCTTCTTTTTTCTCTCATCATTATCCCCGGTAAAGCCCTTTTCAAACAAAAAAGGCAGATCCGACAGTTTTACCCCGATTCCATTATCGGAAACTATAAGCAGTATTTTATTGCTACCTTCATCCATTTTCCCTGACACCCGAACCCAGTGCTCCTCTTTTCCGGTATCCCGATATTTATAGGCATTATTTAATGCCTGTCCCAGTATCATCAAAATCCCTTTTTTATCGGTAAATACACTGGTATCACCTAATTCACAAATAACCTTTATCTCCCCCTCCTGAAAAACAGGTTCATATTGTAATACTGCCTCTTCTACGCACTCCTTCAGCTTTACCCACTCAAAAAAATAATCTTTATAATCTGCTTTCAACCTTGCATAATATAGCATCTGGGTCACATTATCCTGAATCTGGCTCGCAGCATAAACTAAACGCCGGTAGACGGTCGAAGACATCTCCTCTCTCCGGTTATCCAGCATCAGAGTTAACAAAGATAACGGAACCTTAACCTCATGAGCCCACATTTCTATGTATTCCTCATAATCCTCCCGCTGCCTCAGCTCCGTCTGTAGTTTTTGCTCACTCTCCCGTAACCGCTCTCCCAACGCAGTAAGCTGTTCCTTCTCCCTGTCCCCAAACAGCACTTGTACATTTAACTGATTCGTGTGGCTTGGGTTCTCCAAAAAAGCAAAAAAAGCACTTTTTTGTTTCTCCTCCTTTTTTGCGGTTACATATAACGCACTTCCGGCAAGAAAAAGGGTTACACACAAAAATGCACCACTCACCACCCAGAAAGATGGGGCATCCGTTAACCATAGAAAAAAGGTAAATATCAAATTCATCATAAGAAAAAGACCGAGAAAAAAACAGTATTCCCGGCAGATTCCAATTATTTTACCAAACCACTTACTCATTAGCCTCTCCTTCATTTTTTGTACCGTTCAGCCGGTATCCTATTCCTCTGATCGTTTCAATCCGTTCCCTGAGCCCTAATTTCTCTAAAGACTTCCGAAGCCTTGTCATCGTTACCTGTAACGCATTTTCGTCGATATATTCCGTGGTGCCCCACAATGCTTGAAAGAGAACCTCCTTTTCCACAACCTCCCCCCTTTTCAATAGAAGCTCGTGCAATATCTTCCCCTCTTTTTCCGTCAGCAGATTTGCCGTTTGGTCTATATAAACGGTAAAAGTACGGTAATCGAATAAAAAACCATCCCCGTCCAACATTCCCTCTCTTCCGGCAAACCGCTTTAATAAATTCTCCGTCCTTGCCAAAAGCCTGGAAGAGGGGCAGGGTTTCGTCAGATATTCATCCGCCCCTAACTCCAGTGCATGAAGCTCATCCTTTAGCCGGTCCCTGGAAGTCAGTACCAGCACAGGAACGGAATGCTGCCTTTTTAACTCCTGACATATCTCAAATCCGTTTTTGCCCGGAAGCTGCAGATCCAACAGCACTATATCTGCTCCTTTTTGTTCAATCTCTTCTATTGTCCGGTAAAAGTCCGTCACACAGCTTGTCTCATATCCAGCCTTCCCAAAAACATCCATCAATTCTTCCCGCATAAACAAGTCATCTTCGACCACCACAATCTTTTTCATCCCTGCTTCCCGTCTTTCCTATCTATCTTGGTTCAACCCTCTTTTAAACAATTGCGAAACCCCTTATTTTCAAAATCCAACCTTGCAATATAGACAATGTCATAATCTACTCATCTGCCATCTGCATAATATTCCGCCTGCTGATCCGCATAACCATTTTCATATAACTATATTCCATCAGATACAAAATTGCAATAATAAATCCGGCAATCCAAAACAATATCGGTTTGTCTCCCCGTTGGATGCTTTGAGGCAGAAATCCGGAAAACAAAGCCCACATACCAAAAATGCCGCTAATGGTAGCCAAGCCGATAGGAATTTGAAAATACCATTTTATCTGCTTTTTGGAGGATTGGCAGATATCATCACAATTACTTCCTAAACAAATCAGTGTATGATACCGTTTTCTCGTTTTTTCCTCCCGCATCAAAAACTGCAGACCGATTACGGTGTTGGCAATGATCAAAAAAACCACTGCTAAATAAATCGTAAGGTAACTGGATGCCACAATATAAAACAACTGCCTTCCCATATTCTGTAGATAATTTTCATATTCTAACCCACTTTTTTTCATTTCCCCATCTACGGATGAAATTGCCTGCATCAACCCTTTTTCCTTAATCAGATTACCGTCTATATAAGCATTCCAGTAAACGGATATGTTCTCTTTTGAAGCAAACTCATCAAATTTTTCATCCGGGACAATAATGGCAAAACTCATAGTGATGCTCCTGTCCACCACAATATCCTCACTATATGCCTTCTCCTTTAAACGGTATGCTTTTCCGTCAATCTTAAGCTCGGGCTTTTGCCGTAAAAACTTTTCCAATAATTTTTCATTTTTACCTGAATAAATTTCGGAATCCTGAAATACTGCCATCTCGTCAGCTTCTAACTGAATAGGTTCTTTGCCTGCTTTTTCTAAAATTTCATTGTATCCGGAAAGTGCAATCATATGGGGTGCGTAGGAATAATACACTGACGATAAAAATGCTTCCTGTTCTTCTTTTGATAATTCCCCTATCGCCCGGTCCAAATCAGAAGTATTATATTCATAAGTTTTTTCATCTGTATCCTCACCCCACATATCGTCTGTCGGCAGATAAGCCACCCGGACCTTACTCCAGGAAGCAATCTTTTCCCGTATCTCCTTTTGCTGTGATAATTTCTCCAGTTCCTGCTCTGACTCTTTATCATAGCTTTGAAATGTAAAGTCTATACTATGCTTACTGCCGTTTTTGATGTTCAAGGCAGAAACCGCTATTCCATAGGACATACAGGCAACTGCCACTAAAACAAACAGAGAAGAAACCGCAAGGGAATTAGAAGATAAAAATACATTTTCCTGTAATTGCCGAAATGTAAACCGAAAAAGTTTCTCTTTTGGTTTTCCCTTTTGTACGATAACAGTAAAAATAGCACAAAAACCTTTCAACACTATAAATGTTCCGGCAATACCTAGAATTAGGGTCAATGAAAAAAGTCCTATTTTCTGCCACATAAATTTATAGATAGCTAATAGATAGGCAAGGACCAGCAGTACAATACCCAGTCCCAAGAAAAACATGGAACGCTTCTGTTTTATTACCTTTTGTTTTTCCTCCTGAACATCATTCATCAATAACCCGGGCTCTCTTTTTATCATTCTTGAACAGAGAAGGATATTCGCAAGCATTTTAATACCCGCAAACCCAGTCACGGTAAACAGTATCCCTTTAAAAGATAATGTAAATTGATGTCCAATTATTCCTGCTCCCATTAATTTTGCCGTCACCAGACTGATAATCTCGGATAACAAAACCGCTGCCGGAAGACCAATGGCAAGTGCCCACGCACTGCTGTAAATATCTTCTGCCAACAGCCATAAAAACAATCTGCTTCGTTTCATCCCAAACATCATCATAATACCAAATTCATGATTCCTGCGTTCCAACTGATATTTTGCTGTAAAATAAATTAAAAGGAAGATTAAAAAAAGGGAAAACACATATACTCCGGGAATCAGATTTAACAACCTGTTTACCGCATCACTTTCCATTTTTCTCAAAAACGCAATCACATCCTGTTTTTCCAGCGACAATACTACATAAAAAGCAACAATAGAAACGATCAGCGACAGAAAATAGATTCCGTTTTCTTTATAACTTCTTTTATTGTTTCTCCTGATATACTTAAAAAACATTGGCACTTCCACCTCCTAATTGAGCCATCACGGAAATAATTCTTTCATAGAAATCATGCTGGGTTTCTTCCGGCATCTGCCTTCGGAGTTCGTGAAAGATCACACCGTCTTGTATAAATAAGATTCTGGAACAGTAACTGGCTGCATTTGCATCATGGGTCACCATCATAACCGTTGATTCATTCCACTGATTTAACCCTGCCAGTTTATCCATCATGCTTTTTGCATTTTTACTGTCCAATGCCCCGGTGGGTTCGTCCGCTAAAATAATATCTGGATTTAAAATCAGTGCCCTGGCTGCTGCTACTCTTTGTTTCTGTCCTCCTGACATCTGGGACGGAAATTTATCCAGCAATTCCTCTATTTCTAAATACTTCACCAGTTCGTTAAATCCATCTGTCACTTTCTCTCCGTGAATATCCACTGGCAGCAGTATGTTTTCCCTTCCCGTTAGATTATCTAAAAGCTCAAACTCCTGAAAAAGATAACCGATTTTACTTCCGCGGTAACCCGCCAGCCTCTTTCCTTTAAACCCGCTGATATCTTCACCATCCAATAATATTCTTCCGTTTGTAGGACGTATCATCGTAGCGATACAGTTTAATAGTGTCGTCTTGCCAGAACCGCTGCTTCCCATAATCCCTAAAAATTCCCCTTTCAGCACGCTACAGGATAATCCGTTTAATGCATTTGTTGTATTCTCATTCCTGCCATAGACTTTATATAGTGATTGTACCTCTAATATTTTTTCCCGCATTTGTTTTCCTCCGTCTCTTTTTTCTGTAACTACTACTCCTCAATTACTTTTATGAATCCATTATACCGAAAACCTTTTTGAAATAACACTTACATGTTTTGTAAGATTAGAAAAAGCGTGAAATCTAAATGATTTCACGCTAGGTTATTGTGGTTATACTCTCTCAATTTTCTGCCCTGCTATAACAGACTTCTGTGCACCATTGCAGATATAATTACTTTCCATCCTAATATCCATATATCGGATTATAATAGTCATAATAATAGCTTAACATATCAACACCATCAATATAATGTCCATAAAAATCAAAAGCTCTCAATCTTGTTCGCATAATAAATTCACTATATGCAGTCTGGGGTTCTTCTTCCTCTTTTAATGTATACTCCATTATCTGTAGACCACTAGCTCCATAGGAAAATGCATCCGCTAATTTTTCGGATTGTACCGTTGTATAAATGGTAACACATGCCCCTTTTGCAATCTCCACACCATTTAAGCTATCCAGCTTTTCATTCCTAACATTACCATTTTCCTCTATCTGCAATTCCATGCTCTGTATATGAAAGTCAGGATGAGAAATCTTAAAATCATCAATCCGAAGATTTTCTGTAGCTGTAAACGAATACTCCGGCAAAACTGTTACTCCTTCTTTATTTATATCAAATGGAACTTCAAAATATACAAGGGAATCTATATCCATTCCCTTATGCTCCCGTTCTAGAGTAAAGTCTGCGTCTAATGTTATGTTTCCTCCATCAATCTTGTGAGTTTCTCCATCCACCTCAACCTCTATTTCGGATATTATATCTGTTGCAAAATCCTGTCCTTGCAGATCAAATTGAATACTCACATTATACGCATGTAAAACCGGCACTTTTTCTATACGTTCATACTTTTGACTATAAGTTTGTATCCGTTCTTCAAATTTATCCGGTTCCTTAACCGCCAATTGATATAGCTCTTTCCAGTTAACACCTAAATAGGACATAAATGTCAAATCTTCTAATTTTTCATCCTCTTCTTTCACTATCTCATAGGAATACGGAACTGCCGTATCTATAAGAACAGCAATATCTTTCTCTTGTAATTCTTTCATAGTATAAATATTAAAAGATATTGTCGATATAGAAGAGTTATTTTTATAAAAATAATAATCAAACTTATCTAAAGAAATTACTACATTGTTTTCATCCAGATTCATCAATTTTTCTATCTCAACGTTCGCTTCCTCTATTGTTTCAGTTTTTGATTCACTAGCAGGATTCTCCGTTTGTTTTCCTTTGCACCCCGTCAATGTCACTAAAATCAAACATATAGCGGACATCATCATTTTAAATCTTTTATTTTTCACCTTTTCTCCTCCTTATTCATTTTTTAAATAGTGCACCACCTCAACATTCAATGACATTACTGCAAAAACAATACTGTATGTCAATGATAGAAAAATACAGCAGCATACAAATATCGCAATCGAATAGCCAGTTATAGATATAATCCATTTCTCATGATATATAAAAAATCGAATCATTCGATATAGACACAAAAATATAGTAGAACACATAATCGAAATCAGCATATCCGCAAGCATAACAGTTAATCCTTCAACAAAAAATTGCAGGATAATATCTACAGGACTTGCTCCAATTGCTCGCCGCACACCAATCTCAAATTTTCTCTCATTTAATGCATTACTAAAACTGCTATATAAATTCACGCCTAATAAAAATAATAGTGCAATAGCAATTGTTGATTTAACAACAATACTTTTACTCATCTCTTCATCTGCGATTTTTTTTGCTTTATATGATGTATCATTAGATAAATTCAATTGTTCTAACCAGTTACTGACTGTTTCCATATGTTTGCTGTAGATCAACATTTCTTTATCAAGTACTTCAATATCTTTTCCTGTAAAATTATCAGCTGAAACAAATATATCAACACATCCACTTAATTTTCCTTCTTCATCTTGTATGATTGCCGGTGACAAGTCACTATTGCATACACCAACTACCTCAAACTTTTGAGGATGGACTGCACCATCACTATATTGAATGGGAATACTAATATAAAGTTTACCATCTTTACTATATGCATCATCTAATAAATTATATAATTCTTCACTAATAATTGCCTGCCCTTTTGATAATGCTATTCTTTTTTCCCCTTTACTCTGAACAAAACGCTGTGTTGCAGAATAATAATATCCCCAACAATATGCCGGAACCACCCTCATCATTCCGGTTAATAACTGACTTCCAGTAATATGTTCTAAGGAAATCCCTTGTTCAACATATGTATAGTAATGAGTATCTTCTAGCTCACTCAGTTTTTCAGACAATATACGAAAAGCCTGTTCTTCTTTTTCATCCTCTACGCTACTGGTCGCAATACTGATATATGGTGATGCCTGTAATTCTTCTTTATATCGGTTAAATATCACAGAATCCGAATAAATTAAAAAACATAGCAGTGTAGTAAAGGATATAATAATAGTAACTGACAAAAAAGCATATGTCTTTATATTTTTCTGAACCATCCAAATCCCATTTTTAATATGTTTAAGCTTATTTCTTCTCATATAAACATCCATTCGTCAACTCATATATTCTTTCTGCCTGATTCGCAACATTCTGATCATGCGTAATCAATATAACCGCCCGGTTTTTATTATGCTCCATTTTCAACAAGTCTAGTACAAGCTGTTTATTATATTCATCTAGATTACCTGTCGGCTCATCTGCAATAATCAATTCCGGATTCAGTAATAATGCTCTTGCTATTGCTACTCTCTGTTTCTCTCCTCCACTTAATGTTCCAACCTTTTGATGAAGTAACGGCTGTATCTGCAACATATTCACCAAATAGTCATACTCTGCTTCATTTACAGTACGATATAAAGAAGGTAGTAATATATTTTCCCTGCAATTCAAGGACGGAATCAAATTATAAGATTGAAAAATAAACCCAATATGCTGAATTCTAAGGGCACTGTAATCTTTCTGCGGATTAATACTTTCTCCATTAAATATATACTCTCCACCATCAAATCCCTCAATTAATCCAAGAATATTCATAAGCGTTGATTTTCCTGCTCCGGATTTTCCACATATCGCATAGTAAGACTCATTGGTTATATCCAGTGAAACATCATTCAGAACGGTTTGTGAAAAAGACTTTGTAATATGATTTAGTTGTAGATGTATCTTCTTCATCTATTCTCCTCACTATCCATCACTGCCTTATAACCGGAATCACAGTAAGTTCCTTCTTCTACACCGGTAACACACACATATTTACCATCATTATAACCCACTGTTACCTCTGCTTCATTTAAAAACTCCCCTGTTTCCGATACCTGCCGTACATAATACTGAGAATCGCCCTGTTTTTTATATACGCAATTAGAGGGAACTACCAGTACGTTATGAAATATATTACCCGTATAAATCGGAAATCTTTGAACCGTCTCCCCATAATAATATTCTGTATCCGGCAGCCTTAAATATACCTTTATATATCCGTTATCCATTATATTAGACTTTTTTACTACCCGAATCTCCTGATCTGATTCATCATACAAAACATCTGTTTTAAAATACTGTATCTGATTCTTAGGTACCTGACATTCAAATAAAAGACTGGATATATCCTTTATATGAATAGTGGTATTATCACCAAAATTAATAAACGAAATCACACCATTTATTTCCGCTGTAACTTCATTTCCGTTAACCGTTGCAATTACCGTGTCAGCAAAAACTTCCTCATTTTCACCCACATGGAGCGTTGCATTATAGGGCACCTCAATTGTCTTTTCCTTGTCACTGACAAAAGAACCTTCATAGGAATAATATTCTCTCATATCCATACGTATTACAGGGGCGACCTCCCCGTAGGCCATCTCTTTAAATTCAAAATCCACATCCTGAGAATATTGATTGACTTCAGAAGCTGATAATAAACATATAAATACTACCGGAATACAGTATAATACAGCCATACATACAGTAAATAAAATCTTTTTTATTCTTTTCATGTATATTTTCGCTTTCTATCTTTCATACTAAAAAATATTTTCACAATATATATATACAAAAACTAGCCGATATAATTTATAACTTTTTTGCATAAGTAAATCTATAGGCTAATTTATTTAATTTTGGTGCAAGTTTAAGTGTTACTGATTTGCTAGCTATACGTTTAGCCGGTAATCTACCATTCTTTTTATATTTATCAGCAGTAACCTTTAATCGTGATGTTGGACAGACTGCCTCCAGCCAATAATATCCTGTCTTATCACCTCTATAAATCGACTTTGTATATGATTTTGAAATTGTAGCAGAAACAGTATTGGAACATCCAGCATTTCCTAATAATTTTAAACCAAGTTCACTTGAATCCACTCCCAGTTGGATACTTCCGCTTACACTAAATCCTATTGTTTTTGATTGTGTTAAACCAATAGTCTCATCCACTTTATCAGTATTAGTTTTCTTTTTTGTATGGTAATACGGTGTCATCAATCTTTTAGTCCTTGTTGCGTCTGATGTAACAGTAGCAACAGCAAAATATTGGTAGTTTCTCGTTTGTACACCTGCTCGAACCGTTTGTGCTAATACCTTACTATTTCCGCAAAATAACAATAATCCACAAAACAACACTGTTAATATAAAGCCTTTTTTCATTTTTTCTCCCTTCGTAGTACGTAATTTTTTACACCTTATTATAGCAAAATAATTTACAATGTCAATATGTCATTTGTTAATTTTCACTTGTTATCTATTTCCCTTTATTATATAATGAAGAAAATTTACTTTTATACAAGGGATAATTTTATATTATAACCAGGAGATATAACGATGGATTTGTGCGAACAATGTGTACATTACCTATATGACGAAGAATGGGACTGCTATGAATGCGATGTGAACCTGGATGAGGATGATATGGTAAAATTCCTGCAGGGCTGTAATACAAACTGTTCTTTTTTTCGCCTATATGATGAATATGGTATTGTCAAAAAACAAATGTAACAGAAAAAGACCATCTAAAACAGCATGTGCTGTAATCAGATGGTCTTTTTCTATCATTCAATATCAATATAAATCAATAACTCTGCTGTAAGCAGCTTCTACCTTGACCCATTACTCACAGGAATTAAGCCTCTACTCCATGAGCTTTCAAATACTCAATTACATCTTCAACGGTCGCAATGTTTTCTAATTCCTCAGCAGGAATCTCCACGTCATACTCCTCTTCGAGTGCCATAACTAACTCAAATAAGTCTAACGAGTCTGCTCCTAAATCATCCTTAAAATTAGATGTTAATTCGATTTCGCTTGCATCCACACTAAGCTGCTCAGCGATGATTTCTTTCATTTTCTCTAACATAATACTGATCTCCTTATTATTATTATTCCCGGTCAATTATGCTTCGACCCTCGCTATCACAAAGAATATACAACATGATATATTTGATGTCAAGTTCTCTATGTAAAAAATATGAATTTTTAACAAAATACTCCTTTTCTATGTAACAGACAGCTCTATTTCAACCATTTTAATAGACTTTTATCCAGAAAGCGATCTTTGTTTATCCGTTCTCTTCATAGTACAGCTTATTAAACTCCTCAAGGGGCATCGGTTTCGCAAAAAAGTATCCCTGTGCAATATCACAGGCTGAAGACTTTAAGAAATCCACATGTTCTTTTGTCTCGACGCCCTCTGCTGTTACACCTAACTGTAAATCTTTTGCCATCGCAATCGTATGTTTAATTACAATTTTCCCCTTTTCAGATGCCAGCTTCTTATCCAGAAAATCCTTATCAATCTTAATCGCATTAATCGGAATCTGTCTGATCATATTCAATGAGGAATAACCAGAGCCAAAATCATCCACCTCTAATCGAAATCCCTGTTTCTGCAGCTTTGTAAGAACAACATACAAATCTTCCGAATCATAAAAGAAGGTCTCTGTAATTTCCAATATCAAATAAGAGGTCGGAATATTATATTTACGAATCAGCCTTTTCCATACTCCAACTAAATCATTATTTTTAATATGATATCTGGAAATATTTACCGAAAGGGGAACCGGTTTCTTTCCTTCCGCCAGCCAGCCGGCAATGGTCTTACAGGTCTCCTCCCACATATACTCATCCAATCTCCGTATAAATCCGTTACGCTCAAATAATGGTATAAAATCATTGGGCTGTATCAGCCCTTTGCTCGGATGCTTCCATCTTACAAGTACCTCCGCACCACAAATATCCCCTGTCATTAAATTATATTTGGGCTGCAGATACATTAAGAATTGTTTGCCTGAAATTGCCAGATTCATATCCTTTTCAATCTCTGTCGTCTTAATAATCTCTTTTCGATACTGTTCATCATAAAATGCACAGAATTCCATAGCACTTTCTTTCACGGTTCTGGCAGCAAGGTTTGCCCTGTCACACATCAAATTAATCGGAATCTGCGTATTCTCTATCAGATAGATACCAAATGACGTATTGATGTCAAACGAAAAATCATTCCGATAGATTCCCTTTCGGATTTTCTCGATTAATTTAATCAGATCACCTCGTTTTTCATAGGCAATGCAAATCAAAAACATATCTGAATGTACTCTGCAATACAGTGTACCTTCCGGAACACGCTCCTTCATAACATTCGCAACGTGTTTTAGTACTTCATCCCCAGTCTCCATTCCGAACAAGTCATTGATTAGTTTAAATTTGTCTATATCGAAAGATACAATAGCATACTTCTCATCTTCATTATCCAGAATCATACGTCCTGCATCAATATAAAACCGGTTTACATTCGGGATATTTGTAAGAACGTCATATTCTGACCGGTATCTTAATGTCTCATAAGATTTCGTAGCCTCATCAACATTTTTCAAAGTGCCAATCCCACGAACCAGTCGTCCTTCATCATCCTTGATAAACTGAATGCAGATGCGATACCACGCTATATTACCGGAAACCTCTTTAAGCCGGCAGGTTACCTGCCTAAAATCATCCTCTCTGCCGGAAAAAAGCATCTTATAAACATCAATATCTTCTTTATATATCAAAGCCGCTGTTGGTTCACTTTTTAAAAAATCAATATCTGCTATCCTTTCGATACCAAATTTCTCCTTAAATAGTGAAGATGTATAAGATGTATGCCGATCATAGTTATACTCAAATACGATTGTCCCCATCTGGCTGACAACAGACTGATAAAGTTCCCCGGAAAGTTTTAACTTTTCTGCATAGGCTTCCCAGGTAACCATGTCATGTCCCATCTTTTTTTGAAGCAGCTCATTCGAATCTAATATCTTACAGAGCACTACCTGACTTCCATCTTTCCATGTCAAGCAATTTGCTTTTATCTTTACCTTCATATCAAAAGATTCCAGATAACGTTCCGTAACATACTCCTGTCCTTCCTGTAGCAGAATAAACGGACAATTCATACATGGCAGTTCCTTTGTCTCTATGCCCCGATAACATGTCATGGACACCAGATGCTCCCCAAATATCTCTTTTGCTTTTGAATTTGCATATATAATACGGAAGTCATCTTTCGAAAAGATATATATCGCATGCTCAGACACATCCATAATCTGATCAATCAGTCCATGTTCCCCGCTCTTATTCATAACTCACCTCATTTTCACCGAAAACCACAGTAAATTCTCTAAATTCTATTCCCCAATACTCCATAAACTTCTGCCATCTACAAACTATTTAAAATACGACTCACAAATCTTAACGTTATTATAACAATATTACCACTATATTACAAGATTTCATTGCCTTATATAAAATTGCTAAAAAATGACAAAAATCACCATTGGAAATATATGACTTTTAACATGTTATTGACAAATGCTGCCGGCACAATATATAATCTAAATAGTAATGATTACTATTCTTTAATGACGATGATTTGGAGGAATACTCATGGCAGAACAAGCAGCTTTGAAGCACAGTAGACAGCGGGATGCAATTGTTGCCTTTTTAAAAAACAGAACGGATCATCCTACTGCTGATACTGTTTATCAAGAGATTCGAAATACAATTCCAAATATCAGTCTGGGTACTGTCTACCGGAATCTCTCCCTTTTATCAGAACGCGGTGAGATATTAAGACTGACCTGTGATGGGAAAATAGATCGTTTTGATGCAGATACACATCCACATTATCATTTTATATGTAAAAACTGTGGCTGTGTTCAGGATATTGATTTTCCTTACTCTGAACAAATTGACCAGTTGGCGGACTCTGCATTTGACGGAACCATCATTCATCACACTCTTTTATTCGAAGGCTATTGTAAGAATTGCATAAAGGGAAAATCCAAATCCCTGTAGACTGGAAAAATGCACAAACAACTGGAAGTATCAAAAAATCATCCAAATATGTCTGTGCATTTCTACTATCTTTAAAACATTTGTTAATAAAACATTTTTCTACTCTATAAACATCATAGGATCAACTGTCTGATCCCCCTGATACATCTGGAAAAACAGATGACTTCCCTCTTCAGCAAAGCTGTCTGTAGGATTACCAACCGTACCAATCGATGCTCCGGCCTTGACATAATCCCCTTCCTTTACATAGACTGCATCCAATTGTCCATATACAATGCTATAATCATTTCCAATATAAAGGGTAACCATATTACCGTAGGTATTATCACTGGTTACTTTTGTAACTTTTCCTAAAAATGCATTTTGAACGGTGGTACCGTTTCCTGCTGCCACAAGCATTCCCGGATTACACTGATATTGATCCAGCGTCTTAAAGTAAACCGTAGTTTCCATGCTGTATGGTAAAATAACGTCACCGTGAACCGGCCATGTCAGCGTCTTGTCACTGGTAAAATTCAGTTCCCCTACATCCGTTGTTACCGGTATCTGCTCTTTTTCTTCTTTTGCCGGTGCCTCTGTCACCTCTTTTTTCGGTTGTTTTTCTTCCTTTTGTTCTTTTTCTTCTGTGGTAGCCTCCTCCGTATCGGTTTTTTCTTCTTGCTTTGTTTCTTCTGCCTGATTTACAGTTTTTCCATTTGTTTCTTCTACCAAAGCCTCTTCCGTTGAAATAGCAGTATAATCGGATGCCTGATTCAGATCAACTTCATTTTCCGCCACTTTCTTGCCGCCCTGTTCCATCGTATAAACTGCCACAACTGCTAAAACAGCAAGTAATCCTAAGCCCAATGCCACATAAAATGCATTGTCTTTTAACTTTTGTAAAATTGTTTTATCACGATTTTGCATTTTCATCACCTCTAAAAATAGGTTTGCCATAGAGGGTATGAATTATTCAAAATATTAATTATTCTTTTATCTGATATGCCACACTTAACGTTGTAACATTGCCAAAACCGTCCTTTGCACAATACACAACATGATAAGGTTCTCCCGCCGTATAAGTTAGCGGTCTGCTTAAAGTAACCTCCACTTTGTTACTGTTGTCACTGGCTTTTACAAGCTCTAACAAATAATCATCTTTTAGCAGATTCGACAAATGAATGCTTCCCTGAAATTCATTTTTTAAAGTCAGCTTCGGTGCTTCTACGTCTACATCAACAGACAGTACCACAACCTCCGACTGATTCCCCTCGGAGTCTACCGCCCGGTATTTAATATGACATTTTCCATATCCTTTTTCCAAGATTTCCGAATAATCCACAGAAATAGAACTGTTTTCCAATTTCATCTTTCCGTCATAGGCAGTCACATTCTTAAGAAGCAGCTCCTGCAACTGGTCCGATGATACCACATCATAAGCTCCAATCATCTTTACTTTCTGATCAACATATAGCACCGGTGCCTGATCATCTTTTACAATAATATTTGCCGTTGCGGAGCCGGTTATACCAGTCTCATCCGTCACTTTATAAATCACTTTATAAATACCGCATGTATTAACATCTACCTCGCCGTCTACTTCCATACAATACGTAACGTCCTTACCTGTTGAATCTAGTGCAGTTACACCGGAAGTCACATCAAAATCAGAATAGCGCTGTATCTCTCTGTCGTATGCACCCAAAATAACCGGAACATTTCCCATATACGGATTATTCCGGTCTGGATCGGTGGGATCCCAGTTCCCCACCAGATTGCCACTGCTGATTACTGCGGCAATCGGTTTTCCCAGTGGTCCGTCATATTCACTCTCAAAAATCTCGACATAGGTATTTTCACTGCAATTGTCATAAATCCATTTTGCATCAATTACAGACAGCCGCACACAGCCTGCGGAGACGCTGCTCCCCAGCTTATTATATTCTTCAACCTCCAAGTCTGCCTTATTCTGGGTAAAATAAGGTACGGAATGGAATAAAATACTTCCCGTTATATTTATCGCATACTGACCATATACATTACCTTCCAACGGAAGCCATTCCGACCTGTCACCCAGATTATAGATTCCGTCCGGTGTATTTCCCGTTTCTCCTACTGAACACACCATTGCTTTTACCGGCTTGCTGTAATAGCCATCATCACCTACCCGGTATACCGTAACAACATTCTTTGTTTTGTTTACTTTGATACAATACGGCAGACCATTATCCTTTATATTACTTCCGTTGTAAAATTCCTCCTGCAATGGGATATTCTCTCCACTGGTTCCACCATCCCGTATCACCTCTCCGTTATAGTTTCCCCATTCGCTTGCACCCAGATGGTGACTTACCATCACTGCCTTACCATCATATTTATCTGCTATCACTGTTAGTAAAATACTAATTACAAACATAATAGGAACATATGATAGAAAAAATTTGTATCTCATATCGCTATTTCCTCTTTATCTGAATCGTCTCGTCCAAAACACAAACCCCTGCTTCCATACCAGTGTACATAAGCAGCATTCAAAAAAATCGTCCTTGAAAGCAAATGATTTTTTTTCATTATTTCATAAAAAAAGATAACTGTCAACTCATTCCGTTTTTTAGGAAATATTTTCTATCCTACACTGTAATTTACCACACTGACTCCTTTATAGTAATATTTTATAATATCCTCCATGCTGCTGCCTTCTAATGCCATGCGGTTTGCACCATATAAAGAAACACCAAGACAATCGCCCTTTCCCAGACAGACAAAACGAATCCCACCTTCTATTTCCTCTACATAAAAGTTAGTCGAAGCCAGTTCAAAACACTTCATCGCTTCATCTCCGGTATACGTCGTCCCATCCACCAAAAGCTGTTTTACAAATCCGTTTTCTGTGCTTTCATTTATTGAAACCGTGATCTCCTCATTTTGAGACTTTGCATTATCACTTGTCATATTTTCTATTTTTACCTCTTTCCCTGACTCTGACGTTTCTTCTCTATCTTTGCTATTTCGTTTTTTAAGTTCCTGCCACGTATAGCTGACCATATTCATATAGTGTTTTGCTTCCACATCCTGACTGCTTTCCACCGACTGCAAATAGGAAATATCCTCCCCTAAAATTTCCCCGGCACTTGCCGTTTTCCCAATACTTACCTCATGGTATAGTGCCATAATCAACGAATCCTCTAATTCTATTACCTTTCCTGCCGTTTGTGCAACCGCCTTTTCAAACCGCCTCTCCTGTTTTTCATAATTTCTTTCTCCCCAAAGTGCAATTCTCTCCTCTATTGTGAGATAACGATACGATAAATCTGCTGCATCCTCCGTATTCTTTTCCAGCATCTCCTTTAACACGTTTGTCCGAATTAAGACAGCCTGTACCTTTAAAGTCTCATCATCATAATCTGCCGGAATTGTTCCCGGCAGAATTCCCAAAACAAATTCTTCCACATCCATACTTTTATAAAGACCATTGATTTCAATTAGTACATTTTTTCCCAATTGTCTATTTTTTAGTGAATTCCCACTTTTTCCAATTTGTATTTCATCATTAAATAAAGCAAACAACAATGTCATAACACAGGGAATCAATACAATACTTATCAAAAACAAAATAAATTTTTTCATAATAAAAAACCTCTCCCACCATTATATGCGGAAGAGGTCCTCAATATAACTTATATTTTTAAGCTCTGTCTGCCAGTACACCAAGCTGTCATTTTATATCCTTATTCCCTATACTGTTTTCCTTTTCAGGCTTCGGCATTGTAACTTTCACCTTCTCTAAATTCCAAATTTCCTCTGCATACTGCTCAATCGTTCTGTCTGAAGAGAACTTGCCGGAACAAGCCGTATTCAGCATTGCCATTTTAGCCCATCCTTTCTCGTCTCTATAAGCTTCGTCCACTTTCTTATGTGCAGCACAATAGGAATCAAAATCCTTCAAAATAAAATATACGTCTTCATTAATCAAAGAGTCATAGATATCCCTGAATAATTCGGTATCATCACTGTAGAAGCCGTTGATCAGCTGCGTTAACACCTTGCGGACATGTGAATTACTATTAAAGATATCCGCCGGATAATAATTCCGGTCACGCTCATAAGCCATAACCTCATCTGCAGACAATCCAAAGATAAACGCATTTTCCTGTCCGACTTCTTCAACGATCTCCACATTTGCACCATCCATCGTTCCCAGCGTCGGGGCACCGTTTAACATGAACTTCATATTACCTGTGCCGGAAGCTTCACGGGATGCAGTTGAAATCTGCTCCGATACATCTGCCGCTGCAAAAATAAGTTCTGCGTTGGACACACGGTAATTCTCTATAAATACCACTTTGATCTTGCCGTTAATTGACTCATCATTATTAATAACGTCTGCTACCGCATTAATCAGCTTAATCGTCAGCTTCGCTCTCTTATAGCCTGCCGCTGCCTTTGCACCAAAGATAAAAGTACGTGGTACCATATCCATCTCCGGATGCTCTCTCAACTCATTGTATAAATACATGACATGTAAAATATTAAGCAACTGTCTCTTGTACTCATGGAGTCTTTTAACCTGTACATCAAAAATGGAACGGGGATCTACTACAACACCGTTATGCTCCTTGATATAAGCAGCAAGACGTACCTTATTCCGATATTTAATGTTCATAAATTCCTGCTGGCACTTTTCATCATCTACATAAACCTTCAACTTAGCCAGATGAGGAAGATCGGTAATCCATTCATCCCCAATCTTAGAGGTGATCCACTCGGCTAACAGCGGATTACCATGTAATAAAAACCGTCTCTGGGTAATACCATTTGTCTTGTTATGGAACTGCTCCGGTCTCATCTTATAGAAATCCTTAAGCTCTCTCTTTTTCAGAATCTCCGTATGAAGTTTTGCCACACCGTTTACAGAATAAGAACCTGCAATCGCAAGATGTGCCATCTTAACCTGCCCATCATAAAGGATCGCCATATTCTTTACCTTCTCCGGATTGTTCGGATATTTCTCACGAATTGCATTTACATATCTTCTGTCTATCTCTTCTATAATCTGATATACACGAGGCAGCAATCTTGAGAACAGCTCAATCGGCCATTTTTCAAGAGCCTCTGACATAATTGTATGATTCGTATATGCACAGGTACGGCATGTGATATCCCATGCATCATCCCATTCCAGACCTTCTTCGTCCACAAGGATTCTCATAAGCTCTGCCACTGTTACTGTCGGATGTGTGTCATTCATCTGGAACGTAATCTTGTCCGGTATATCATGTAAATCCGGATTATTCTCTTTAAATTTATGAATTGCTGTCTGAATGGATGCAGAGATAAAGAAATATTGCTGCTTTAACCTTAATTCCTTACCTGCATAATGGTTATCATTTGGATAAAGAACCTCAACAATGGTTCTAGCTAAATTCTGCTGCTCTACCGCTTTTTGATATTCTCCCTTATCAAAAGAATCCAGATTAAAATTCTGAATTGCTTCCGCATCCCAGATTCTTAATGTATTTACCACATTATTACCGTATCCGATAATCGGCAGGTCATAAGGTACTGCACGGATAGAAGAATATCCCTCCTGCACAAACTGGTTCTTTCCGTTTATATTCTCTACTTTAACATGACCGCCAAATTTTACTTCACAGGCATATTCCGAACGACGGACCTCAAACGGATTGCCGTCTACTAGCCAGTCATCCGGTTTTTCAATCTGATAACCGTCTTTAATTTCCTGTTTAAACATACCGTAGCGGTAACGTATACCACAGCCATATGCCGGATAGCCTAATGTAGCTAACGAATCCAGAAAACAGGCTGCCAGTCTTCCCAGACCACCATTTCCTAATGCTGCATCCGGTTCCTGATCCTCAATCACATTCAGATCAAATCCCAATTCATCCAACGCTTCCTTTACTTCACTGTAACAGGTTAAGTTAATTAAATTATTTCCCAAAGCTCTGCCCATTAAAAATTCCATAGACAGGTAATATACCGTCTTTGCATTTTTCTTTTCGTATTCCTTATGCGTTGCAATCCACTGGTCAATAATGGTATCCTTAATCGCATAAGATACCGCCTGAAATACCTGTTGCTCCGTTGCCTCATCAATCGTTCTCCGATATAAAGTCTTTACGTGGTTGACCACCTCTTTTTTGAAAGCCTCTTTATCAAAATCTAACTTTCTAGCCATGTTTATAAATCCTCCTTGTAATCAGGGTAATCTGTCTACCCTTTCCTTATCCGTAATTCCCCAATTCCTTTTCCATCTTACCAAAAACGCAGCTTTTCTACAAGTTTTATTTCCGCAGGCTATTCTACTTTTTTTTGCTTCGAACTCCCTTACCGTTCACATAGTATTTTCCTATCCACTTGTTTTTCTGCATTTTTCCGCTCTTTTTATCAAAGTAGTAATACTTTCCTTTTATCTTCTTCCATCCGGTCGTCATTTTTCCGGATTTTGTATTAAAGTAGTATTTGTTGCTCTTATATTTTACCCATCCAGTCTGTCTTGCCCCGGAAGAACCAAAATAGTATTTACTTCCATTAACCGTTATCATTTTCTTTTTTGCCATAACACCGGTATTCGGATCCAGATAATAATATCTGCCCTTTATTTTCTGGTAACCATAAACCATCTGGCAGGTTTCCGTATCGAATCCGTAATACTTACCTTTTATCTTTACAATACCAGAAGATGCTCTCCGCTTACTGTTCAGATAATACGTTGCCCCATTTAATGTATGAAGGCCTTTTTTCATCTGTTTACCGGAAGATGCAAACAGATAGGTATATCTTCCGTCACTATATGCCTGTCCCTTGACCAGCGTGCCATTTCCCCTTGTAAGATAAGTATTCCCGCTTACTTTAAACCATCCTACTGTCATCTGACCGTTCTTAGGATTTAAATAAAATGTATCCTCGCCAATGGTGATAAAACCTGTCTGCATTTTTCCGGTTGTTTCATCAAAATAATACCATTTTCCATTATCCTTTATCCATCCTGCTGCTTTCTTGTCATCCGACATTACATAGTAGGTCTCCCCACTGATTTTTTTAAATTTTCCCTGTACGGTCTTTTTCTTTAACTTATTATAGGCAATAATCGCCTTTGCATCTACATTTCCTACTTTCTTTCGTTTTGCTTTTGTCTTAAAAAATTTATTACAGTCTGATGCACTGGTAACATATCCGTGCTCAATGATAACACTTGGAACATTCTGGATAACACCATTACGGACAATGGAATAATAATCTGCCAGACTGCCGTTACTGTAACGGTTTCCTGTTCCCGATCTGCGAAGCAAAAATCCTCTGTTTTTGATCCCAATCTCACTTAACTTGGATAATGCCACTTTTCCAAATGCCTGTGTTTGCTTCCGAATAGTATCATGATATCCTGATTTATATGCCGCAAGTACATTTGCACCGTTAGAAGAACCGGCATTAATATGCATACTGATCAAAAAATCTGCATCCAGCAGCTTTGCGTAATTGTTACGTCCTGCCAGACAATCCCCCACTCCCAGCTTCTCACAGCAGCCTCCATCGTCTCTGGTCATGTAAACCGTGACATCACCATATGCGTTAAGCTTACTCTGGCACTCTTTTGCAATATCCAGTACAACTCTCTCTTCCCTCAGACCATGACCGCTGGCACCGGGATGTTTATTGCAATGTCCCGGATCAAGAACAATCACTTTCGCCGTTGCCGGTGACAATCCCGTATCCACCAGTTCAGGATTCTTCTCCGTAATCGTAACATTTTCTGTTGTCCCGTTTTCTGTCGTAACTTCCTGTGTTGTTACACTCTCAGTTGTCCTGCTTTCTGTCGTAGCCTCCTGTGTTGTTACACTTTCAGTTGTCTTGCTTTCTGTCGTAGCCTCCTGTGTTGTTACACTTTCCGTTGTCGCATCTTCTGTCGCAGCCTCCCGCGTCGCCACTTTCGGCAGACTTTCCCCTGCTGCCTTTCCTTCCAATGCCGGAATAAATGTACCTCCAAGCATTGCTACAACCAAAAGCCATGAAGTCATTTTTTTAATCGTTTTCAATATATCCTCTCCTGTTCTTTTATTCTGTTAATTTTTTCCATAACCGCCGCTTCTAGTCGATTACTGTTTATGTTTCTAACAACATTGCATATACGGAGATAGTATAACGCAAATTGGTGCTTTCTTCAATCAAATATGTAAAAAATCTTGAAAAACATTTTTTTTTGCATATAATTAGGATAATGTAATGGATTTGACTCAAATTACATATACATAATAACAAGAAATGAGGACATGTGTTATGAATATCATTGAATGGTTAAAAGTTATACTGCTTGGCATTGTAGAAGGCATTACGGAATGGCTTCCCATCAGCAGTACCGGGCATCTGATTTTAGTGGACGAATTTGTTAAGCTAAAGCAAAGTAATGCTTTTATGGAAATGTTCAATGTCGTAATCCAGTTGGGTGCCATACTGGCAGTGGTAGTTTTGTATTGGGATAAATTATGGCCATTTCATTTAAAGAAAAATGCTCCAAAAAAGAGCTGGTTCGCAAAACAGGCAGATGGGGGATTTGCAAGAGGGTTACAGACCTTTTGCAACCATTACTGCTATATGGATAAAATCATTTTATGGCTTAAGATTGTATTCGCCTGTATTCCCGCTATGGTAATCGGGCTTCCCTTTGACGACTGGATGGAGAAACATTTTCACACGGCAACGGTTGTTGCATTGATGCTGATCCTCTACGGTATCATATTTATCATTATAGAAAATTACAATAAAACACGTACGCCAAGAGTTACAGCTTTAAAGGAACTTTCCTTTAAGGATGCCTTTTTCATCGGTGTCTTTCAGGTTCTTTCCTTAATACCCGGAACCTCCCGCTCCGGTTCCACGATCATCGGGGGAATCCTGATTGGTGCTTCCCGGGAAATTGCAGCAGAATTTACATTCTTTTTGGCTATTCCGGTTATGTTTGGTGCCAGTTTTATCAAACTGCTAAAATTCGGACTTGCATTTACCGGCACAGAGCTTGCTGTTTTAATCGTGGGTATGGTGGTTGCTTTCGGTGTATCCTTCTTTGCCATCAAATTCCTGATGGGCTATATTAAAAAACATGATTTCAAAGTATTTGGCTGGTACCGGATCATACTGGGTATTATTGTACTATTTTATTTCTGGATAATCCGGTAACACTTTAACCATGAATTACCGGACAGGAGCTGTCGCACTAAGAGAGAATCTCTCTTAGTGCGACAGCCCCTGTTTATCGGTATAAGCAAAAATAATATCCTTGTTTGCAAAGTAAGACCGTATTTCTACTTAAGAACAATATTTTGCGGCATAGGTCATAATTCCCGCAACCGTCTTGGAATCTGTCATCTTCCCTTCATAAATCATCTGCTTTAAGTCCTCGATGTCCCATACTTCAACATTGATTTGCTCTTCCGGGTCCAGATTCTGTCTGGTTTTCTTCAGATTTTTTGCCAGATAAAGATCGATTTTTTCATTGCAAAAAGCAACCGTTGTATTCACCGTGAGAAGATATTCAAAATCATCGGTATAATATCCGGCCTCCTCTTCCAGCTCACGTTTTGCACATTCCAACGTCGGCTCATTGGGAGCGTCCAGTTTTCCTGCCGGTAGCTCTAACGTAAAGCGGTCTAACGCATTCCGGTACTGGCGTACCATTAACAGCTTTCCTTCATCATTCACAGCTACAACTGCCGCTGCACCGTCATGGTGGATATAATCCCACTCCGCAATACTGCCGTTTACCTCCACGGTATCCTTATACAGACCAATCACTGTACCCTGTGCCCGAAGTTCCCTTTTTAAACGTTTTATTGGTTCCATAAATATCCTCCTTATTTTTAAAATTCAATAGGTATTTGCGAAACTCTCTATTTTCAAAATCTAGTTGTGCAATATAACCAATATCATAAGCAGCAAAAGCGTGCCCAGTGTTGATATTGTTTATATTGTACAACGGTCGGTAACGAAAACAGAGTTTCGCAATTACCTACTTAACATTCAATAGAAAATCCATATTTTTTCTTGACTCGTTCCAATTTTTCAAGCAGCGGCCGTGTTCCAATCCATAAGAATGCGAAAGTGGATGCACCATGAACTGCATCAAAAGGGATTCCCATACTATATGCTGCTGCAATCATCTTCCAGTTCACATTTTCCTGATACATAAAAACCGATGCCGGATTCATGATTCCACCATAAATCAGCATAACCACTGCAAAACCAAAGAAACAGATTCCGTATTTTTTTCCTGTTGTAACCTTTGTATTCTGCTTAAATACCTTACCCGCTGCAAAACCGAGAAGCCCCATGGCAAACATCTGCCAAGGTGTCCATGGTCCCTGCCCGCAAAAAGCATCCGAGACCAGCATAGACACAGCACCCACTAAAAAACCGGTTTCACTCCCAAGACCAACTCCTGACAAAATAACCAAAGCTGCCATCGGCTTTACGTTCGGTACCATATAAAAAGCGGCTCTTCCTGCCACCGTAATCGCACACAGCATTGCAATCACCATAATTTCCCTGAGCTTTGGTCTTTTCTTTTCAAAACTGACGAAAAAAGAACACATTGCTTCCAGAATCAGTAATAATGAAATGAAATAATACTTTCTCTGCTGAAGTACCACTTCCCCAAAATGAATCGTAGCGGGCATAACAAGAAAAAAAATAACAAAGGCAATCCAGTTCCGCCTGAAATGCTTATGCTGCCCAGACACCTGCTGTCGAACACCGGAATTACAGTCTGTTTCCTCTGATGTGCTCCCTCTCTGATTTTTCTCTCCGTTATCCCTTATTTGTTCCGATTCTCCCGTTTCAAGATGTTCTTTCGGTACATCCTTCTTTCCGTAAAAATCCAATACATCCTCTAAAATAACCGCCTCTGGAAATCTTGTCTTACACATCCTGCGCACTGCAGTCGTGTAAAATACATTTTGCATAAAAAAGTCTCGGACATTTTCAAGTGAGACCACATGTCCGTCAAAAAACAGTCCACACCAATCTGCATGCCGAGCACAAAATTCTACATCATGGCTCACCAGTAAAATCGTTTTTCCCTCTGCCGCAAGCACCTTAAGACATTGACCCATTTTTTCTTTAAACGCATAATCCATACCTTTTCCCGGCTCATCTAACAGTAAAATATCACAATCCAAAAGGAGCAGTTTTGCCAATGCCAGCTTCTGCATTTCTCCTCCTGACAGATCGTAGGGATGCCGATCAGACAAATCCTCTAAACCACAAAAAACCGCTATTTTCTTTAATCGATCCTGTCCGCCGTTTTCCTCTTGCAGGTCATTATCCCCGGCCATCTTTCTTCCGTAATGCTCCGATTCCTGAAGCTCCTCTAAAACCGTCTTTTTAGCAAACATTGCTTGGGGATTTTGTGGGAGCATACCAATACGTCCCTCTGTATTTTTTATCTTTCCCCGAAAAGGTACTTCATGCCCCGCCAAAACATATAACAGCGTAGATTTTCCGGCACCGTTCCCGCCAAGAATCGCAGTAATTTTACCTTTTTCCGGTGCAATACTGCACGCTTTTAAAATATCCTTCCCTTTTTTTTCATAGCGAAACCAGAGCTCTTTAGCCAAAAATGCGTATAACTGTGTTTTCTCTTTTTTCTCCTTCCTGTTTGGAGATTTCACCTCTGGCAGTTTTCTTCCCTTGCTGGGATGCTCCTCACAAAACTCCGTTATCCAGTTCTTCCCTTCCCTGACTGTCAGCGGAACGTTACCCGTACCTTTCCCTCCGAGTTCAAAATACAGCCTGACAGATACCGGTAGTGCCTGATAAAGAGGGTGTTTCTCCTGATACAACCATCCGGCACCATGTTCCGGAAGACCTTCAAACAAAATATTCCCCTGTTCCATCACAATCATCCGGTCACAAAGGGAAAATGCCTCTTCCAGCCGGTGTTCTGTCATTAACACTGTGGTTCCTAACTCCCTGTTGATCTTCTCTACCATCCGAAAAAATTCCGTTGCCGCAATCGGGTCCAACTGGCTGGTGGGTTCATCTAATATCAGAAGTTCAGGCTCCATCACTATCACGGAAGCCAGATTGACCAGCTGCTTCTGTCCTCCCGAGAGATTGGAAAGCGGCTCATGGTAGATTCCCTCCAAACCGAAAAATGCCGTCATCTCCGCAATCTTCCGCTGCATAACAGGCTGCGGATATCCCAGACTTTCCAGTCCAAATGCCAGTTCATGCCAAACCTTGTCTGTCGCCTGAGAACTCTCTACATTCTGCCTTACAAAACCGATTTTTTCCGCCTTCTCCCGCTCACTCATAGCAAAAACAGACTTTCCGTCTAGTAAAATCTCACCTTTCCCGTCTCGCTCCCCTAGCGGTGCAAACCCCGGCTTTAAATGCCGGAGTAATGTGGTTTTACCACAACCGGATTCCCCAATCAGTATGAGAATCTCACCTTTTTTAACAGAAAATGACAGATTTTCCAAGCAAAACCTACTCTCCCTGCTATATGAAAATGTTAAATTGCGGACCGTAATCTGTTCCATTTTCTCTCCTCATAACAATCTACTATTAAGGGTGTCAGGCACATGCAAAGATAAACCAGATAAATACTTATGGAATAAAACCCCAAAACCGCTCCTCCCGTTTCCGGATAATAATTCCATGCGATTCCCCCCAATCCGTTTCCTAAAATCAGATAAACCATCTCCCCAAAAAAGAGCAAAAGCATCCTGGCATCTCGTTTCGTGAACCGGTAAGTCGTAAATACGGTTCTCCCTTCCAATCCATATCCCCTGCTTTTCATGCTGTCGGCGGTTTCTGCTGCATCTTCCAATGCCCAGGTAATTAAAATCGAAAGGGTTTCTATACTGTGTCTTACCCTTTCTATTTTCCGCTTTACTGCACAAAAAATACTCTTTTGTTTTTTCTGACTGCTTTCTTTATTTTCCTGTAAAACCTCTACCGGAACCAACCTTCTGGCAAAGGATATCTCTCTTAGTTTCTTTTTCATCTTTGGAATAAATCCCATGATCATGGACAAAATAAGTCCCAATGCCGGAAAGCTTTTCCCAAACAGGTAGATAATCTCATCGGCTGTCACTACCCTGTTCATGCACCGAAACCAAAGCAGAACAGCAGCCAGCATACAGGCCGCTGCAATCCCATACCAAATGGATTCCAGAGTCAGAATATTACCAGTAGGCAGATAAACAAGAAACGTCACACCCTGATGGCTGAATGCGGGATTCATGACCGCAGTCATTACCATCAGAAAAAAGACACCGGCTAATCCCTTTCTTATTTTCCTCCATTCAAATAAATGCAGGGTATAACAGACTGCACCAGCAAGGCTGATGCCGATGCATACCGGATGCATAAAAAACATGCTGCATCCCAGTACCATGCAAAAATATGTAAAATGTATAATCGGATGATATTGTTCCATGTCTACTCCTCGAAATAACTGCCTACATCCTTTCCGAGGCTGCAGGTATAGACCCATTGTATCACATCTCCGCTTTTAATGGTATACGAAGAGCATCCGTTTCCGGGAAATTCTCCATTCACACTGTACATCCAGCCTGATAATTCTCCACTGTCAAACTGGTACAGATTTCCGATTCCTTCAATATAATAACTCTTATAGATTGGTGTAAAGGAATATTCCAGATGGATATTATTGTCTTTTGCTGCCTGCCGGAGTACATCAAATACGCTGCTTTCTTTTTTCATTTTCACTGTCGTTGTCTTTAAAAGTATACCATCGGATGGCACCAGCTTTCTCTTAGATGCCGGAAGAGAATCCATTTTGTCCAGCAAAACCGCACAGGAAATGGAAATGGTACACGTTATGGTATCCTTTTCCTCCACCATATTGTTATTTTGATTCTCCGCCGTATTATTCGAATCTGCATCCCAATCTTGATTCGCATTTTCTGTACCCTGTACAGAATGATTATCATCCGTTTCCTTGTTCTGACTGCTTTCCTGTCCTGCCTTTTCTTTCGATGTACCCGGAGACTTCTTTTTGGATTTCTTACTTTTCTTCTTGCTTTTATCTGCAGCCCGATTCGCATTTTTTTGTGCCCTTTTATTATTCTGCGTGTTTTTTGAGGTATTGGAGGAGCCGCTCTTTTTTTTAATATTCATGACAATCTGCTTAAAAATATTGTCATCCTTTTTTGTGGACTTCTCCTCCCTTTCTTTCTCCTCTGCACTATCTGACACGGAACTGCTGCTATCCTTCGTTTCCTCACTGACAACCTTCTGATTATCGGCAGAGGAAAATCCCTGAAGTCCCGCAGAACCACCTCCATACCAAAAAGAAAAGATCAGTAAAAATAAGATACCAAAAATCAGTATTCCTTTTTTCCATTTACGTGGGTTCATACGACACCCCCTTTCCATTCTTCAGTGCGGATAAGCCAAACCATCCTCTATTTTACTTTAACCGCCTTCTTTGCAGACCAGCTGCTGTATTTCGTTATCGTCTTTCCGTTTACCTTTGCCGTCTTATATGTACGGATACGTACATAGTATTTCTTTTTTGACTTTAAAGATTTTATTGTTTTACCGGTTGTTTTTGGCTTACCGACTTTATAAGTTTTTGTTTTTGACTTTTTGAATTTAGACGAAGTACTTACCTGGATCTGATAACCGGTAACACCACTTTTCTTTTTCCATGTCACCTTTATCTGTTTTTTCTTCGGTGATTTTACTTTACGAAACGAAGTTTTACCAGGTTTTTTTAATGATACTGTTTGCTCTGTTTTTGTTTCCTCTGTTGTCAGCTCTTCCCTTTTCTGTTCGGTAGTAGTCAACATAGATATGGTTTGTATTTTTGTTTCCCCGCAGACAGTACAGGTATATTGGGTCTTTCCTGTCGTGCTGAGGGTAGGCGATTCTATAATTACACCATGATTCCATTTATGTGCCGGACACCGATACAAATTCGGAGCATCCGACATTTGATATAATCCATTTTTCTTTTCTTTCATCCGCCTATAAGCTGTTAATGCGTATGCTGCCTGTTCCGTTGCCATCTGATCTGTTTCACCGTTTATTACATGCTTAAATGCACCGGTTCTATCATCATAAAAGGATAGTAAAGCATCCAATACCGAAGACCCGTTTTTTAAAAAACGGGTATCTTTTTCTGCGTCGATTCCTAATGCAGATATTGCACAAAGTACCTGTGCACAGCTTTCACAGCTTGGCGTTTCTTTTGTGCTATTCTCCGAGTCAATATAGGTATTCGCAAATTCACCATGTTCCTTTTGCATATTTGACAATACTTCCAATGCTTCATCAATATCCGCTTTTACATTGCTATCTGAATCGTAATATGGTGCCAATGCCTGAATTACCATTGCGGTTATATCTGCATCTGGCACTTCACCGCTTAAAGACCAGCCACCGGTTTCGAGCTTTCTATTACGGATTGCTTCCACCAGATTATTTCTTGTCGCCCGGATATCCGTATCGGAAACATTATAATTTCCACAATTCATTGCAATCAAAGCATAAATATATCCATTGATCCCCTGTTTATTAATATATTCATAATCGGATAATGGCTTTAGTAAATTATATCCGGAAATATTGACGGGATCTGCACCAATCGCAGTTAACGCAATAATGGCACGGGAATTTTCTGTGGATTTTGTGGTATGTAATATATTGCTCTGTCTGTCTGCCAATAATCCTGCAATCTGGTTATAATAACATTTATACCATTTTATATCCTTCACTCCACTTCTGGCAAGGGATAATACTGCCCATTCTCCACCTATACTATATGAGCCGGGTTCTGTTACCTTTTTATGGATATAATCAATTACACGGTTATGTGCATCTACATATATATCCGATGTATAGTCCGCATTCTCCAATCCTGTAACGGCATTCTGTATCTCTTCTGCCGTCGCATTCCAATCCGACATTACTGCTAAGGCATTCTGATACTGAACAGACGATTGATTCGAGTCGTGAGCTGCCATGGAACGGATCAAACCCAGTTTCTCCGGAAATCCCGCACACAATGATTCTGTACTTAATCGATTACTTCCAATCAAATCTGCACCATAACCATATACCGTAAACTGCAATCGGATGACATCCCCATCATTTGATTCTCCCAGTCTATAACTGTCTATACTAACCTCCGGCATTACATCATTAACGGAATACATCCAGCCGGATGTATTCGTATAATCAAGCTCCTCCAATCTGTTTTGGCTTTGCCTTGCACTAAATTTGCCTGTACCACCTACAGCATTTTTAATCTCCGCAGGAATATCTGCTGTTGTCCATCCCTGAGGCTCTCCGCTATCCGTCACATATTTTAAATATCCATTCACAATACCCACATTTGCTGTCCCCACAGCATTTAGCACTACATCTGCCGCAGAATCACCGTTCCGGTAACCAGCTTTCATAGGTCTCCTAATGATTCCCTGTCCTAATGTCACTTTTTCCACAGTAATATACACATAGCCGTCATACGCTCCCTGTGCACTCGCTTTTTGAAAAAAAATGCCGGAGCACAAGCTGGCTACCATTGACAAAATCAATAGCCATAAACATCTTTTCATTGCCGTTTGCCTCATTTTCTCACCTTCTTATCTTACATCTGTGCCCATTTATCCATCAGACCATTTCTATTTTACGGTAATTTTACATGCTGCCTTCTTCCCGTTCGATGCTTTTGCCGTTATGGTAGCCTTTCCTTTTTTCTTTGCCTTTACTACACCTTTTGAATTTACCGTTGCAACCTTTTTATTAGAAGAACTCCATTTAATTTTGTTCGTTGCCGTTACCGGATTCTTTAATAGTGCTAATTTAAACTTTTTCCCTTTCTTCAAAGTTATTCTCTTTTCACTTAATTTTAACTTTTTCACATTGACTTTCTTCTTAACGGTAATCTTTATCTTGGCGGTGGCACCACTTGTTGAAGTAACGGTAATCGTTGCAGTTCCGGTCTTTTTGCCTGTAATCTTCATAACCCCTTTACTTACTGTCACAGAAGCCACATTTTTCTTATTACTCACTGCAGAGCTTATCTTTTCACCGGAAGGGGAAGAAGATTTTATCTTGACTGCTTTTGTAGATTTTCCCTTTTGCAGGCTTAAGGACAAATAATTCAATTTGATAACCGGTTTTTCCGTTACCTGTTGTGTACTTTGTTCTGTGCCTTGCTCTGTATTTTGTTCTGTATTCTGCTCCGTACCCGTATTCTTATTTTCCTCCGTACGGCTTGTTGTCTCTTCTTTTACTGTTATGACACAACTTGCAGTTTTACTGTTATCCTCTTGTGCCGTTACTGTAATCACAGCCGTTCCTTCCTTCTTAGCGGTTACAATACCCTCAGTATCTACGATTGCCACCGATGTATCAGAAGAAGTCCATGTTACGTTTTTGTTCGCTGCATCCAACGGACTAATGCTAACAGTAAGTTTCACAGTCCTGCCCTTATAAACAAGCTTTTCTGTTTCACTGATTTCTACACTCTCTACCGGAACCCCGTCTAAAGAACCGGATAAATAGATATTATATGCCCTTTTCGTCTCCTTAAATTTAGAATAACTTACCAATGCCCGGAATCCCTGCTCTGTAGCCATGGCATTTAAGCTGGTGTTATTGGTATAACCAAATCCCGAGTTATCCTCCAATGCAAACTGCATAACACCATACAGTACGCTCTTTCCACCTTTGATAAAACGCTTATCTGTATTTCCATCTACTCCAACACTTACCAACGACATCAAAACCATGGCAGAAGAATTTGCATTACTATATGTTCCATCATTCTTTTGCATATTGGATAAACAGGTTAAAGCTCCCTCTACCGCACTCTTTACTGCATTATAGGTATCTTCCGATAATCCTGCCGCATTTGCATTTTCAGCCAGATAATACGGCGCCAGACTCTGAACTGCCATAGATGTCATATCTGCATCTGCATTGGAACCAAAAAAGGCCCATCCTTTATTTGCTGTCCGCCGTTCTAAAAGACTTTTCACCAGACTTTCCCTTGTCACTGTCGAATCATTTGGAAGTCTATACTTACCGGAATCCAGTGCACAAAGTGCAAATACATTTGCATTTGCAGAATTCAGATTACAGGCAAGCATTTTTTCAATTGCATTTACTCTTTCTCCATTGATTGTTAATGCACTGGCATCATATCCTAACGCACTAAGTACAATAATTGCCTTTTGAATATCCGTTGCCGATGAACCATCTTTCACAATAACCTGTTTTGCACTTTCTTCGTACTCCGAAAGCTTTGTTAACGCATCCTTTTTTCCAAACTTTACCATCTCCAAAATCTTCCATGCATCGGTGGCATCTGTGTAGGAAGCAGAAATACCTGTCAAAAGCTTATCCGTTCTGTCCTCCGTAACCGTAACCCTGCATACAGGTGAAGTTATCGGTATATCACCATTTTCTACATCTGTATATGCGGATATATAATAAGTTCCTTTTGATAATTGATTCAGAATAACCGTTCCGGTCTCATCTGTAATTGTTCCGGTTAAATCCTCCTTATTACCGTTTTGATCCAGAACTATAATCTGTGCGTCTTCTACCGACTGCGTCTTCTCTAAAATCCCTTCCTCAGGAAAACAATTATAATAAGCATAACAATATCCTTTTAATGTAAGTTCTACCGGAGTTCCCTCTATAACGTTTAATTCCGTCACCTTATTTCCGCTATTTTCAAACCATGCATAATTATCAAGAAAACTTTCATCCTGATAGAAAAAGAATTCCACATCATCTTCCGACTTAAGAGCAGAATCGGCAACCGTATATCCCGTATATCCATAATCTGTGAGAACATCATCATGAGGACATATTCCGTTCACCGCAAACGCCACATTTCCTGTTTCTGTGCCAAACATTGTAGATATCCAGCCACTTTCATTAACCTTTAAAAATTCATCTTTTGTATCTTTCGTGAAAGCCTCCTGAAATACATACTCATGTGCTGCTACCAATGCATCTAACGCTGTCACAACACCTTCTTTATCTGTAAATCCGTACTCCTCTGCCTTATCGGATGATACCGTATACTCCTGCGGCATCATGAAAAAAGTATTTTCCTGTTGTGCCGATAGTCTGACGGTTACGGTCTTCTTTGTATTTTCCTCCTGCTGTCCGGCCGCTTGTGCCACAGTCGGAGTAAACATGGTAAACACCATCAGCATTGTTAATAAGATACCAAATAAGCTTTTCACTCTGTTTTTCATTCTGTCCCATCCTTCCTTCAATAAGAGAGTGTCGTAATCTCCACTCCATATACTGATAACCTAATTGCATTTTTAACATTTATATATGGAAAGCGCATCTTAATAGATAGAAAACGCAATACAAAAGGGTATGAACTTTCATAAAACGAAAAAAGAATACAATTACGGCATTGTATTCAACAGAAATAATCATGAGTACACTCATGATATGCATTCAGAAAAATTGACCTTGCAAACAAGTGATTTTTCTTCATTTATATCCTGCCATTTACAATTACGTGTGAAAATGGAAGAAATTCTAAGCAGGTCTCCTGACTTATGCAGTAACGTTTTACTCCCCTTCTCGCAAGATGCAATGGATATGGAGAAAACTACACATTTACAGTAGCACGACTGTACAGGACTTTCACCTGTTTCCCTCTTAGCTGTTGTACAAAATACAACAGAACTTAGAATCGTTTTATAAAGTTATTGAGAATGATAGCATATTTTTTACCAATCTGCAAGAAAAAACTGAAGCTTTGAGTTCCCGTCGTCGATTCGTATGAAATGCCATCATTCTCTATCATCTTTTAAATAATATTTCCATTTTTTCCAATTAGGGATACCTTCTGTGGCTTTGGATCATCATTACAAAATGGTTTCCAAATGTATCCTTTATCGGAGTCAGCGGCATTCCCATTCATAACATATTCACATACAATTTCTGGCTTTTGACCTGAGACAGGGTTCTGTTTAATTGAAAAAATAACTGCCGCCTGAGTATAATACATGTCTTCATCCGAACAACTAACCTCTATATCATCAAAATCTGTTACACTTGCATATCTACATATGGACCATACTGTTTTTCCATAATAAGAATCTCTCAAGAGATCCCCGATTCCTGTATCATCAGAACAGGATTGTAATAACTCCTCCGCTCTTTTCAACCTTAGATAACTACTATGATTTTGTTCATAGGGTACCGCTTCATAAAACATTCTACAATGATTCGCAGACGCAAAATGCCCATCTGTTCTTTTCACAATACGAACTTCTCCATTTACGGTTTCAATAAAATACATTTCTTTCTCATCTGATATCATAAGAATATCTGTCAACTCATCTGCATAATTTTCCTTTTCATAGAATTGTTTTGCCATAGCAACAGCATCTTTTGCATTTTTATATTTGGTAATAATACTTAGATACATATGAAAAACATCAGCCGTTACCGGATCTTTTTTATTGTTTGAAATCTGTTGATTTTTATCAAGATATGAATCAGCCGCTACAAAACATACACCATATTCATTCACACCAGCCCAAGCAGGACATTCTTCGCCTTTCTTTCTTGTAAATGCTACGTATCGTATCTTTTCACCCTCAACATCCGCAGTTTGTACAATGGGTGTTAAAAACTCTGTATGATCAACTAAATCGCACTGTTTAAACACCGACTGCAAATTAACCCCATTTAACATATAAAAAGAATTTCCAATTGTACACATACCCTTATACCTCCTGTCTAATAGTTTTTTACATACATAGCAGCCTGTCGAATACTATCGCAAAACCATGGAACCTCATATTCAGGTGTTGAAGAATATGTTGCCAATATTTCTTTATCGCTCATATCCACTGCCTGTTCCAAATTATTACTATGTGCTTCGGATACATATTTTTCAATTTCATCATTTGTAAAATCTGATGACTGGTTTCTGATAACATTTTGGTCTCCATACATACAAAATAATGTTTGAACCCCTCCTGTTGGGTCTCGTTGTTCATTTGTCAAATAAATCCTGCTATTTGTGATATCTAACGTCCCATCACTACTACACACCAGTGAATAACAGTCCAAATTGTTCGTATATATTGCCGGATTCCCCTGTCCAAATTTCAAACTAACCTGATCTAACCGGATGCTTCCTGATGATACCCACTTTGATACTTGCGTTGCGTTTCTCAGTGCAGTTGTATCATCTTCTCCACCCTCTCTAGTATATCGGTCAGGTGGATTTGCTCCAGCAGCATATACTTTAACCAATTCATCACATCCAAATATAGTCTTAACTTTCGAGAAATAATTATCAAATCTACCCGGTCTGCTCAAATGGCTTATAACAGCCACATGTTTCTCAAAATAGCAGCTATATCCAATTGAGATCAAAACAATGCAAGATGTTGCACTGTCACAATAATATGTAATATCTTTGCTGCTATCTAAATCGGCAATATAGAAATTATCCTGACTTACATATATCACCTGTCTGCCATTTTGATAGATAGCATCCTTACAATCTCCAAGCTTGAGTTCACATCTCTTTAATGTTTCTGTTATACCTTCTTTTCCAAAACACTTTTTCCCCATATTACACCTCCATGTTTACTTTAAATTGAATTTCAAAAATGTTAAAAAGCAAAATAAATCTTATAAACTTATTTATTAACGCAGAATATTTTATTTTAAAATAAATAATTTTATCAAATTTATTGCTACAATTATTAGTTTAATAGGTTCGACTTAATTTGTCAATCTTTTTTAGTGTTATTTGCCGATAATTCTTTGCCCTTTATCTGTTCCTTTACACAAAAAGTTTCCTACATAAAATAAAAACATAATCTTTGTTCACATTTTTGATATTTTTCATTTCCCTTTCCCAACACCAAAACTACAGTATTATCAATGCGATATATGGATTAAAAATTTGCTATTTCGGTTCTCCTCTCCTTGTCATTATTTCGTTGATCCTTTCTAACTGCCCGACTACATAGCCATAGTTATCCGGATTGTGGGGCAGAGTACAATTCGTACAGTCCTTAATTCCGGATTCCGTGCAGGTGGGATTCCCCCCACATTCCCCTCCCAATGCATAAAGAGGACAGTAACAGAAAAGACAGTTAAATTTCTCCTTCTCTATGCCTTTATGACAGGGAAAATATTCACATTTTTTATTTTGAAAGAAAGAAAAATATTTTCCCTCCCAATATGATTTCGGCATATACTCCCCCCTTTCCTATAAAATCTTTTTTCCTTATTCTTTCCTTAATTGCTGTTCCCAGTTCCATGCATCCTTACACATCGTATCCAAATCATATTGTGCTTTCCAACCAAGAAGCCGGTTTGCCTTGGAAGCATCTGCATAACACTCTGCAATATCCCCCTCACGTCTTGGAGCAATTTTATAAGGCACTTTTACTTTATTTACACGTTCAAATGCTTTCACCATCTCCAGTACACTATAGCCGTTCCCTGTACCAAGATTGATAACTTCCGCTCCTGTATTTTTCATTGCATATTCCACCGCAGCAATATGCCCCTTTGCAATATCTACAACATGGATATAATCCCTTACCCCCGTACCGTCTGGTGTATCATAATCATTACCAAACACATTGAGATGCGGACGGATTCCTGACGCTACCTGTGTAATATACGGCATCAGATTATTAGGAACCCCGTTTGGCTGTTCTCCGATTAAAGCCGACGGATGAGCACCAACAGGATTAAAGTACCGTAAAATAACAGCCGACAGTTCCGGCTGTGCATGACACACATCCTGAATAATCTGCTCCGACATATATTTTGTCCAGCCGTATGGATTAGTACAGCCGGTAGGCATTCCTTCTATCAACGGCACTGCTTCAGGCACACCATAAACAGTTGCAGATGAACTGAAAATAAGGCGGTTTACTCCGTATTTTTTCATAGCTTCCAAAACAGTTATCAGGGAATCCAAATCATTGCGGTAATACATTAACGGCTTCTCAACCGATTCTCCCACTGCCTTATAGCCCGCAAAATGTATAACTGCAGTCACCTTATATTTGTGAAACAAAGCATCTACCTTAACTGGAGCACATACATCCATTTCTTCAAATTCTGGTCTTTTCCCTGTAATTTTTTCAATCGCATCAATTACTTCCGGTCTGCTGTTATAAAAATTATCCGCAATCAGTACCTCATATCCTGCCTGTATCAATTCAACGGCAGTATGTGAACCAATATAACCGGCTCCACCTGTCAATAAAATCATATCGTTACCCCCTAAATAAGATAATTAAACTCACATTATTATAGCATATAATCCTATAAAAAACTATAAAACAAACAAGGCGAAAATCCCCTTAAAAGATTTCCGCCTGATACCTATATCCGTATTTCCCCTGTGCTTATGCTAACTTAACGGTATTTAACTTAACACCAGGACCCATTGTAGAAGTAAGAGTAACACTTCTTAAATACTGTCCCTTTGCAGCAGATGGTTTTACTTTAATAATCTCATCTATTAACGCTTGGAAGTTGTCTGCTAACTGCTCCTCTGTAAAAGAAGCTTTTCCAACTGGCACGTGAATAATGTTGTTCTTATCAAGTCTGTATTCAATCTTACCAGCTTTGATATCCTCAATTGCTTTTGTAACGTCAGGAGTTACCGTACCTGCCTTTGGATTTGGCATCAATCCCTTTGGTCCAAGTACACGACCAAGGCGGCCAACAACACCCATCATATCCGGTGTAGCAACCACAACATCAAAATCTAACCATCCATCATTCTGAATCTTAGGAATTAACTCCTCACCGCCTACATAATCAGCACCTGCTGCAGTAGCTTCGTCTATCTTGTCTCCTTTTGCGAAAACCAAAACTTTTACAGTTTTACCGGTTCCGTGAGGAAGTACTACCGCACCACGAATCTGTTGATCCGCATGACGTCCGTCAACACCCATTCTTAAATGGGCCTCGATTGTTTCATCAAATTTTGCACTGGCTGCCTTTTTAACAATGGCAACTGCTTCTGGAATATCATAAACCTGATTCTTGTCTACAAGCTTTGCAGCTTCAACATATCTTTTACCTTTTTTCATAAATATAACCTCCTGTGGTATTATCGGGAGCGACCCTCCCACTTATTGTAACCAATTTACTTTACAAATTGATTGCCTGCCTGCGTGCCATCGCAAAGCAATTCTCATGCACGCAATGTCAATCCTCTACTACAATTCCCATGGAACGGGCTGTTCCGGAAATCATACTAATTGCTGCTTCTATGCTACCTGCGTTTAAATCCGGCATCTTAAGCTCTGCGATTTTCTGAACCTCAGCTTTCGAAATAGTAGCAACCTTTGTTTTATTAGGAACAGATGAAGCCTTGTCAATCTTACATGCTTTCTTTAATAAAACTGCAGCCGGTGGAGTCTTTGTTACAAAACTAAAACTTCTGTCAGCATAAACAGTGATTACAACAGGAATGATCATTCCATCCTGATCTGCTGTCTTTGCGTTAAACTGCTTTGTAAATTCCACAATATTAACACCATGCTGACCTAATGCCGGTCCAACCGGTGGTGCAGGTGTTGCCTTGCCTGCCGGAATCTGTAATTTAATATAACCTTCAACTTTCTTAGCCATAATCGTCTTTCCTCCTATTTCATGTGGTCAATCGGGACCTGCCCTCCCACGATCCTAATATGACATCCACGATTATTTTGTCATATTCTTCTTATCTTTTTAAAAAACAAGATATTCTCTGCTATTCAACTTTTGTGACATCCATAAAACTAATCTCCACAGATGTTCCACGACCGAAGATATCTACCTCAATTGTAACTACCTGTTTTGCAGCATTAATATCGGTAATTGTTCCCACCGTACCTGCCCAGGCACCTGATACAACCTTTACCATATCTCCGAGTTCTACATCGATTTCCATCTCAGGAACCTTAATACCAAGATTCTTCATCTCAGATTCTGTAAGCGGCACCGGTTTTGATCCCGGTCCTACGAAACCTGTAACCCCTCTTGTATTACGAACAACATACCATGTAGCATCATTCATAATCATATTAAGAAGGACATAACCAGGAAACATTTTCTTGGAAACCTGTTTCTTTGCACCATTTTTTAATTCCACTACATCCTGAAGCGGAACCAATACCTCGAGAATCTGGTCTTGAAGCTTTCTGTTTTCAATTGTCTTTTCAATATCTGCCTTAACTTTATTTTCATAACCGGAATAGGTATGGACTACATACCATCTTGCTTCATTTTCTACTGCTTCTGACATATAACCACCCGCCTTATCCGATTATAAATGACAGGCCAACCTGCACAATCCAGTCGATTACAGAAATGATACATCCAATGATAACAGCTATTACAAGTACTGCGATAGTCTGTTTCCCCATCAGCTTCTTTTCCGGCCAGATAATTTTACGGAATTCGCCTTTAAGTCCGGCGAAAAAACCTCTTTTTAAAGATGGTGATTCCTTTTCATTTCCCATACTTAATTACCTCCGTAAGCACTGATTATTTGGTTTCCTTGTGTAATGTATGCGTTCTGCAGAACGGACAATACTTCTTTGTTTCCATTCGCTCAGTGTGGACTCTCTTGTCCTTTGTCAGATTGTAATTACGCTGTTTACACTCTGTACATGCCAATGTGATTTTAACTCGCACAACTTCCACCTCCATACTTATATTCTAGACTTCTTTTTGTCTGCCAATTCAAGCGTTAATTCGAAAATTTGCACACAAAAAAAAAGCCCCGACTCGCGTCGCATTCATTAGAATAGCAGATTGCGTAAGAAAAGTCAAGAAAAAACAGTCCGAAAAGGCTGATTCTTATCTTTCACAACTGCATATCTTGTAAAACTTTTCTTCCTATATTATAATAGTAAACATTATTTCTTACAAATTACTAACCGGAATGGTTTCTTACTAAATTTATCAAAAATATGGAAGAAGGTATATTACTATGTATCAAATTGATTTCAAAAAACCAATTCATGTTCATTTTATTGGTATCGGCGGTATCAGTATGAGCGGACTGGCAGAAATTTTGTTAACAGAAAATTTTAAGATCAGCGGATCAGACACAAAGGGCTCTGATATAATAGACAACCTGATTGCATTAGGAGCCATAATCAATATTGGACAATGTGCAGGAAACATTACAGATGACATAGACCTTGTCGTATATACCGCAGCTATTCACAAAGACAATGAAGAATTTGCCGCCTGCATAGAAAAAAACATTCCGATGATTACAAGAGCTCAGCTTCTTGGCCAGATTATGAACAATTACAAATATTCTGTAGCTGTTTCTGGAACACACGGAAAAACCACAACCACTTCCATGTTAAGCCAGATTTTTATGGAAGCTGATACAGACCCTACGATTTCCGTAGGCGGTATCTTAGATTCCATCGGCGGCAATATAAGAGTCGGCAGATCGGATTATTTTGTTACAGAAGCGTGCGAATATACCAACAGTTTTCATGCATTTTATCCTTATATCAGTATTATCTTAAATGTTGATGCAGACCATCTGGATTTCTTTAGCGGAATTGATGAGATCATTGACAGCTTTCACACATTTGCCACTAATCTCCCTGAAAACGGAACTCTTGTTGTAAATGGTGATATGGATTGTCTGCCCCGCATTACAAAGGATTTGCAGACAAACATTCTTACATTTGGCATGAAAGCCAGTAATAAATATTGTGCTGCGGATATAAATTCAGACGAACAGGGACATATGAATTATACCCTTATAGTAGACGGTATTCCACAGGAGCAGATTCACTTGAATATTGGAGGAACACACAATATCATGAATTCTTTATCTGCTATTGCCGTTGCCGATTTATTAGGTATTGAAAGAACCTGCACTCTTGCCGGTCTTGCCTGCTTCGGCGGGGCACACAGACGTTTTGAACGAAAGGGCACCCTTGGAAACGTTACTGTAATTGACGACTACGCCCATCATCCAACAGAGATTAAGGCCAGCCTGACAACAGCACTGCATACTCCACATAACGAACTATGGGTTGTATTTCAGCCTCATACTTATACCCGTACCCATGCACTATTTGAAGAATTTGCAGATGCTTTAAAAGGCTTTGACCATGTGATTCTGGTAGACATTTATGCTGCCAGAGAAAAAGATAACGGTATGGTTCATGCAAAGGATTTGGCTGCAAGAATAAAGGAACTAGGTACAGATGCAAAATATTTCAGTTCCTTTGACGCAGTTGAAAATTATTTATTATTAAATTGCAAAAAAAATGATTTGTTGATAACTATGGGAGCCGGAGATGTCTATTTAATTGGAGAAGACCTGTTAGGAAAATAGTTATACACAAAATCCACAATCCTTTCCTTTCTGCTTAGGGGAAAAAGATTGTGGATTTTGTGTTTACATAACAATGCATTCATTTCCTGGCATATCTTTTAAAAAGCCAAATAAATGCTTGTACCTTTTTGTAAAAAGATATCTATAACAGAAACCATTTATATTATGTCGACCCTTTCTCCACACTTTCCACATTTTCCACAGAACTCTTTTCGAAGTTATGGAAAACGGGTGTTCTATTTTCTTTTTTGTGACACTGTGCTATAATCCATTTTGCTTACGGGTCAACTGTCCATGTGAGACAGCTTTTTGACTTGCTGTTTACGTTAGGTATTTGCGAAAATGAAAGGAGGAGAAATGTGTGGAAACGATTACAATAACAACGGAAAATCATGAAACCTACTCTGCCGTTTCAAACTTCTTTATTGATTATTACATGGCTGAAGCAAACGGAGAATTTGTAAAAGTATATTTATATCTGGTACGCCTGTTAAGTAGCGGACGTGCTGTTACCATTACCGATATCGCAGACCATTTTAATCTAACCGAAAAGGATATATGCCGGGCAATCCGCTATTGGGTCAAACAGAACGTACTACGTTTAGAATATACATCCGATAAAATCCTTACTGGAATTACTATGCTGCCACTTGATGCAAAAACAGCAAAAAAACATAACGCTGCTCTTTTTTCCATGTTAGAAGCCGATGAAAATACAGATATTGAAAAAAAACCGGTAAACTCTGTTTTCGCCAAAAACACAGAAGAAGAAACCGGCGGCTCCCAAAATGAAGCCGCAGCAATCCGGGAATCCGTTACCGTTCCAAAACGGACTGCCTATAAAGCTGCCTTTATTGAGGCTAAGAAAGAGGATGAAGATTTTGGAAATCTTTTATATCAGACTGAAATTTATTTTGGAAAACCATTAACACAGACTGATACAAATATCCTGCTCTATATATATGACAAACTTTCCTTTCATCCTGATTTACTGGAATATCTGGTGGAATATTGTGTATCGATTGGAAAGAAAAGCTGCCGCTATATTGAAGCAGTTGCACTGGAATGGTATAAAAACGGTATTAAAACAGTGGAAGATGCAAAAGCCGCCTCTAAGAATTATAACTCTATTTATGTTGCTGTTTTAAAACAATTAGGCATTCCCAGAAGAGTTCCTACTCCGACAGAGACAGCATTTATCGATACATGGTATAATACTTATTCTTTTAACAAAAATATTATTATAGAAGCCTGCAAGCGTGCAATTACAACCAACCCACATTCTGCCAATTTTAATTATGTGAATGGCATTCTGGAAAGCTGGCACAAACAAAATGTCAGAAAGCTTTCTGACATTGAGGAGCTGGACAAAAAATGGGCAGCCAGCCGAAAGAAAAAAAACGTTACAGGCCGTACCCCGCTGACGAATCAATTCAACAACTATCAGGGATCAGATGACCAAAACATAGTAAATGAATTTGAAAATATATTTTTACAGGAGACTAACCAATAGATATGGCATTTAGTGAATCCCAGTACGACGAGCTTATGAATTCGTACTACAAACACCAAACTGAAAACCATGCACTGGAACAACAGCACAAGGAAGAAATATACCGGAACATTCCGCGGATTGCAGAAATTGACCATCTGGTTGCCCTTACTTCTATCGATGCTGTACGCTCCCGCCTTAAATCCGGAACGGATACAACAACTTTAGCCAAGGAACACAATCAGTCCCTTCTTGCCGAAAAAGCAGATTTATTAAAAATCCACGGCTATCCGGAAGATTACCTGAAGCCAATCTACACCTGTCCGTTATGCAAAGATTCCGGACGCATCGGAACGGAATACTGTTCCTGTTTTAAGCAGGCCGCCATTTCCCTGCTTTACAGACAATCAACCTTAGACCGGATTCTACAGACAGAAAACTTTGAATATTTTGACTTATCCTATTATCCGACAGAACCCGACGGAACCCATCCCCTTACCCCGTACGAGAATATGAAAAATATTCTTAACAAGTCAAAAGCTTTTATAGAAGCATTTGACAAAAGCGGGGGAAATCTTCTATTCTATGGGGAGACCGGTCTCGGAAAGACTTTTCTTTCCAATTGTATTGCAAAAGCTTTGCTGGATACCCAGCACACTGTTTTATACCAGTCTGCAATCCATTTATTTGAAGACGTGTGTAGTGATGTCATTATGAAAAAAGGGCAGAATCCGGGCAGTCAGGAAACTTATCGTTATCTCTATTGCTGCGATTTACTAATCATTGATGACCTTGGCACAGAATTTACAAACACTTTTGTCTCTTCTGAGCTTTATGATATCTTAAATACACGGATGAGAGAGAAGAAATCTACTTTGATTTCTACTAATTTGAATCTTCAGGAATTAACAGAACGCTATTCAACCCGCATTACTACCCGTATTTTTGCGGAATACCAGGTTTGCAACTTCTATGGCAGTAATATCCGCCTTGCCAAAAGAAGAAAAGCTATAAAAAAATAATGTTAATTATGTAACGGAGGAAAAATCATGCCAAACGACAGTAATTTATTATCAACCATTCCAGTAGGACAGTTAGGTATTGTTGCCTTAGCAAGCTGTACCACTCTGGGAGAACGTGTAGATGCTTACCTTTCTAAATGGAGAACTGCAAGAAATAATGCAGAAAAATCTACCATTGCATTTAACGGATATGAAAAAGAGTCCTATCTTGTAGCTTCCACCTGCCCGCGTTTCGGCTCCGGTGAAGCAAAAGGTGTACTTCAGGAATCCGTTCGCGGTAAAGATTTGTATATATTGGTTGATGTAACCAATTATAGTATCGAATACACTCTATATGGCAGAAAGTGTCCTATGTCACCGGATGACCATTATGCTGATATTAAGCGGATTCTTGCCGCCTGTGGTGGTAAAGCCCGCAAGATTACGGTAATCATGCCATTTTTATATGAAGGCCGCCAGCATAAGAGAAGCAACAGGGAATCTCTTGATTGTGCACTTTGTCTGCAGGAGCTTGTAAGCCTTGGCGTAGATAATATTATTACCTTTGATGCACATGATCCAAGAGTTCAAAATGCAATTCCTCTCCATGGTTTTGAAAATATTCGCCCTACTTACCAGTTCTTAAAAGCATTGCTTTTATCTTCTCATGATTTGGAATTAGATAAAGAGCACCTTATGGTCATCAGTCCAGATGAAGGAGCCATGAACCGTGCAATTTACTTTGCGAATATTTTGGGAGTGGATGTGGGAATGTTTTACAAGCGCCGTGATTACACCACTGTTGTAAATGGTCGGAATCCAATTGTCGCTCATGAATTTCTTGGTGATTCTGTTGAAGGGAAAGATGTTATTATTATTGATGATATGATTTCTTCCGGAGAAAGCATGATTGATGTGGCAAAACAGCTCAAAAGCAGAAATGCCAAACGAGTATACTGCATGTCTACATTTGGTTTATTTACAAACGGTCTTGCCGTTTTCGACCAGGCAAATGCCGATGGCATCATTGAAAAGGTGATTACAACAAACCTTACCTATCAGACACCGGAATTAATTTCCAAAGACTGGTACATTAGTGCAGACATGAGTAAATATATCGCTTTGTTAATTGATCATTTAAACCATGATGCCTCTATTTCCAAAATATTAGACCCAACAGACCGCATTCAGGACCGCATTCAGGAATATCGTCAGAAACATACGATTCGGGAAAACTTTTAATCCCGGTAACAAGGAGTTGAAACTTTCTATAGAACCCAAAAGAACTGCCACAGGATCATCCTATGGCAGTTCTTTCTATTATTCTGAAGAAGGTGCGTCTGTCGACGGTGCTTGTGTCGTCGGTGCCTCTGTTGTCGGTGCCTGTGTTGTCGGTGCCTCTGTCGTTGGTACCTGTGTTGTTGGTGCCTGTGTCGTCGGCGTTTCCGTCGGTGCCTCTGTATCCGTTGAAACTTGTGTCGTCTTCTCTGTCGTCTTCTTCTTTTTCTTCTTTTTCTTCTTATCGTCGTCATCCTCAGAATCTTCAGAATTTGAACGCGTATCCTTCCAATCCTTTGTCGAACGCACCCATTCATAATCAGGGAAACCAATATCCTTAAGTCCATCATGAATCTCTGACATAAAATCATGCCAGATACTGCCCGGATAAGTAGAACCCCATAATCCATGGGTAGCCTGTGGTGTATCGTATCCTACCCATACGCTCATAGTATAATAAGGTGTAAAAGCACAAAACCATCCATCCGTGTTATTGTCCGTTGTACCCGTTTTACCGGCACAGGACATCCCCGGAATCCCTAGACCACTAGCTGTACCGCCGTTAAATACACCTTGCAGCATAGAAAGCATCATTCTGGATGCATTTAATTCATATACCTCTTTTGATTTAATCTTATCTTCGACAATGACATTACCCTGAGAATCCGTAATGGATGTAATACAGGTCGGTTTACGAAACTCTCCATCATTTTCAATGGTCGCATAACCCGATGCCATCTCCACCGTCGTCGCCCCATACGTAAGTCCACCAAGGCAGGCGGCCATATTTTGCCTGTCTTCGATTGTTAAATAATTAAAGTTCATATTCAATAGATATTCGGCTCCCACCTGAGGTGTAAGCTCTTGATATAAACGGTATGCTACAACATTCTTTGATGCTGCCACAGCTTGTGCCAATGAAATCATACCGGAATAAGTTCTTCCTGAGTTTTCTGGCATATTTGCTTTTTCAAACTTTGTGTCATCCACTTTTGTAGACGGTGTATACCCCCTTTCTAATTGAGGTGTATATACCACTAGCGGTTTAATTGTACTACCCGGCTGTCTCGCACTCTGGTAGGCACGGTTTAAGCTGTATCCCTGAAGTTCGTCCTGTGTACGTCCACCGACAATCGCAACCACTCTTCCGGTAGAATTATCAATACACGTTGCCGCCCCCTGAAGGGCATAAATTCCCGTCTCGGAATCTTTTTCTTCATCCACGGACAAGGTCTCATTTATGGTTTTTTGCAGTAATTTCTGCTTCTTTGGCTCAATGGAGGTATAAATCTGGTATCCTCCTGTATAAAGAGACGCATAATATTCATCATACGTTGCACGGTAATCCTGATTATACTTTTGCTGTTCCTCTTTCGTGTTGAACTTATATTTAAATTCAAAGCCCGCTGCAGCCATCAGTGCCTCAGTTGCACAAAAATTTGTATAGGTTTCGATATAATCATGACTGACCTTTTTTTCCTTTGCCAGAGTAATCTCCTCTTTTGATGCCATTTGATACTCTATATCATTCAGATAGCCCTGTTCATGCATGTCACCCAGTATTTTGTTTCTTCGCTGTATTGTGTGATCATAATTTTGCCGTGGATCATAATAAGTAGGACTATTTGGAATGGCACATAAAAATGCGACTTCCGAAACAGACAGTTCATCCAAATCTTTATTAAAATATCCCTTTGCAGCAGCTCCGATTCCGTAATAACCGTTTGAAAAGAAAATGCTGTTTAGGTAAAACTCCAAAATCTGCTGTTTGGTGTATTTTTTCTCCAATTCCCAAGCAATAAATATTTCTTTTATCTTACGCTCATAGCTTACTTCATTTGTTAAAAAGATGCCTCTTGCCAACTGCTGGGTAATTGTACTTGCACCCTGAGTAATCGCACCATTATTCTTAAACAGAATATAAGCTGCACGCATAATCCCCTCATAGTCTACTCCATTATGTTCATAAAATCTTCTGTCTTCCACAGAGACCATTGCTTCTACAAAATAAGCCGGAATCTCATCATAGGTTTTATAATAGACTTCCTTCTCTCCGGTAACCTCTCTTATCTTTTTCCCTTTTGCATCATATACAACAGAGGTCTCATCCTGTCTGAACGTATCGATTGAGGAATTCGCAACCAGTTCTATTGCATCATTGCGAAAAGCCAGGATATCTTTTCCGAATTTTTCATATGCAATATATCCACCAATCACCCCGATCAGCACGATTATAATAAAAAGATAGCTTAATATAATTCTTCTTACTTTTTTCCTCTTTTTTTTACGTTCGCGCTTTGCCTTTCGTATCTTTGCCTTTTCGGCTTCCTCCGGTGATCCTCCCTGCCTCTTTTTCGCACTCTGCGAAACAGTCTGCGTTGTCTTATGTGTTGCTCTCTGCTCTCCAGGCCTGACCGCCTGTGATATCTTTTTTTCATCTGACGTAGACTTGTTGTTATCAGCCATGTTACTCCCTCACTTCCAGCCATATCTACTTGGAATCCTCCGTAACTACAGGGCAATGTAGCTGCTTTCAATTCCCAAGCCAGCGAACATATCATGAATCCCCGGATTTGCAGTAAAAATAATAATCTGTCGATTCCAATACTCGCCTAAACAGCTTAATGTTTCATATAATCTTTGATAATCATAGGCAACAAAAATGTCATCTACAATAATTGGCAGTTCTTCTTTGATCAATACATTTGCAATGGATAAACGGAGTGCAAGATAAATCTGCTCTATCGTACCGGTACTTAAATAATCCATACTGATAAAGGAACTTCCGTGTTTAACCATAACTCTTAACTGATCATCTATCTTAACCTCAGAATACTTATTGTTTGTAATTCTACTGATAATTTCTGACACCTGCTCATTTAACACACTTCCAAAAGAATCATATATCTCTTCCGACAAATCCTGTATTGTCTTAATCGCAAGGTCTAAGGCTGCCATCTCAATCTCATTTGCTGCCTTATCTTTTTTTAATTTGTTAATCTCTATCAAAAGCTGCTCCTGACTATTGCGCTCATTCATTATTTTCTCTTCTTTTACTTTCAAATCTGACAAACGTTGTACAAATTGCTGTTGTTCCTCTTCACTGAGCGTCTGGTTCTTTGCCTCTTCAAATCCCTTCTCTATCTCAATCTCCTCTAACAGCTTATAAATCTTTGCCCGTTTGGCTAAAATCTGAATGGTTGTAATCAATACCAGTGCAATACCAAATCCCATAATGAGCATTTTTATCTGCGGTATATTAATGGGAACAAGATAGGCAATTCCTACAACCAATGCCATACAGATTAAACTCACAAATAAAATAACAAATACATTATCAAAAATGCTTTTGTTTCCCATATTGCGCAGAGCCTGCAGTTCCTTTTCTTTTGGAGAAAGCTGTTTTTCTTCTTTCCTGCGGGTCTGTTCTACCTCTTCCTCATCTTCATCCTTTTCATAGATATCCTGCTCGCGGTTCGGTTTAATCGGCGTAAACTGAAGCTTGGTGCCTTTCCCCCGCATATCCGCCTCAACCTTTGCATATTCCTCTTTTACCTCTGCCAGTTCCGCATCAAAATCTCTATCCAGTGCAAGCTTTGCCGTAATCTCCTGCTCCCGCTGTTCCAGCTCCTTATTTGAAAAAGACTTCTTCTTGTTCTTAAGCTCCATAATTGCGTTAACTGCATCAATATCACCGGTTCTGGATGATGCCATATTTACGATATAATTACTCAGCTTATCCGCAACCTCTTTATCCGTTGCTGCACCCATTTGTCCAATGCAAAGTGTATTCTCATAAGTACTTTTATCCGTTTGAATCAGGGTTCCCACCAAACTATGTGGCTCCTGCAGGCTAATTTCCCTTCCGGAATCCAGGTCTCTCACTACTGTCTTCTTCTCCTGGCGGGCAAAGTTTCTTTCTACCAGATAACCAGCATCCTCTGTGGAAATCTCCATTGCTCCTGTAAATGCAGAACCGTTAATCGGCTTTTTTTGTTCATAATGATCAAACCGGGCACCAAGTCCTCTTGCCTTATCAATTCCGTAAATCATATCTATAATAAAGTCTTTAACCGTAGATTTTCCTGCTTCATTTGCTCCATATACAACATTAATGCCGGAAACCAGTGAAACAGTCTTGTCGTGAAACTGTCCATAATCCCGTAAGTGTAACTTGTTTATTCTCATCTTACTATTCTCCTGTCTTCAATAGTACATCCAGACCATAATGAGTAGCCTTTTTGCAAATTTCATCACTGTAGTAACCATCCGAAAGATGTTCAACAAACCTCCCAATCAGATTATCCTTGTTCTCTTCATAAATCTTTCCTAAATCATATTCCTCTGTCACTTCGGAAATTACTTCATAAATATTATATTTGCTTGTAAGACTGGCAAAATCAAATACATCATGGTTGTGATTATGTCCCTTTACAAGAATCCGGTAAATATGCTGTGCCCCCAGATTCTGAATCTGCCTGTCTACCAGGTCCAGGATCATTCTGGGTGTATGATCCGGCTTAATATTAATCAACAGGTTCATGTAACATCTCTTTGCGATCGGCACAAATTCTGTCTTTGCAATTCCGTCTTTTACTTCTCCATATATATAACCTCTGGCACCTGTATCCGTATAATCAATCGGCTCCAAAGAACCTGCCATAATCACAGCATTTTCTTTAATTACCTCCGGCTTATGAATATGCCCCAATGCAACATAATCAAAGTTACATTCTCTTAAATTCTTTTTATTAAATGGCAGATGTTTTGCATCTCCGCCATGTGCTAATAGAATATTAAATGCACCCTGTTTAGCCGGCTTAATGTGATCTAAAATATCATCCTCATTTTCCTTACTGTTATATGAAAACCCGGTTACACATGTATTCAGATCTTTCATATAAACATTGCTGATCTTATCTGCTGACAAACAGATTGTCTTGGAAGAAAACTTATAATTTGCCAACGGACTATCCGGCTTCATATAATCGTGGTTTCCTGCAATCATAATGGTTTTTGTCTTTGTTAATTTGGAAAGAATGTAATCTACATCCCTTAACATTCCCTCAGAAGGCGGCATATGGAACAAGTCACCTGCAATTAATAATAAATCTATCTGTTTTGCTTCTGCATCCTCAATTACTTTCACAAAAGTATCTTTTATCTCCTGTGCCCTGTCTTTACTCCAAGGCTTTCCTTTATCAGGCTGTACTCCTAAATGTACATCTGCCATATGTATAAATCTCATACTTACACCTGCCTCTTCCGTCTGGATATTATTCTATTATATTAGATTTTATTCATAAGTGCAAATTTTCTTTTCATTTTTTCAGATTATTTTAAGATTTCTGTTTTTTGAATGCCCTCTACCTATTAAAATTGTACCATATATTGGAGCATTTTAAACATCTGTATTCACAAAGGAATATTACTATATTGCATCTTTTTATCTATTGTCCATTTAACGGGACAATCTATATTGTAATATAACTATAAAAGAACCGGATTTGTAATAGCGTTTCCGTGTTTTATTCCTGCGAGCAACGAGCCAAGTGACTGCTTGCAGACATTTGGCGACTGCCACAAGGGTCACATACCCTGTTGCTTGCAGCGGAGTTGTTGATCAAATCACAAAATACTTGTATTTTTATAGTAGGAGGTTACGGTTATGGAATATCAGGCAAACATTGAAAAGAGGATTTCAGCCTTTGAAGATACTCTTTTATACTGTGAATACAACACCAGACTTTTAAATGCAATTCAACACACAAAAGAAAACACACGACTCTACAAAGAACCGCTAAAAGCATGCATCGAGCATAAAAAGACATTTGAAAAGCCGGTTTTGGTGTCCGTCTCTTTCAAAGGAACATTAGAAACAGCAAAACGGCTGTATCTGACTTATCCAGATGAACACATCGGCATTTTGAACTTTGCATCCGGTTCCGAGCCGGGAGGAGGCGTAATTCGGGGAAGCCACACCCATGAAGGATATCTTTGCAGGTGCTCCACACTATATCCCTGCCTGAATACTGCGGATTTGCAAAAAAGTTACTATGGTTACCATAAAACATCAAAGAATCCGCTTTATACGGATACCTGTATTTATACTCCGGGAATTGCTGTTTTGAAAACAAATGAGGAATGGCTGGTTTCGCGTTCAGAATCAGACTGGTTCTTTGTCGATGTAATAAGCTGTTCTGTTCCAAACTTAAGTGAATACTTTGCCGATTCCGGACATTACACAGACCATATGCATCCCCTGATAACAGAAAAACGGATTAGAGACCTGTTGAAAAAACGGATAAAAGGAATATTACAGGCAGCTTTACAGTATAATATTCATATTTTAGTATTGGGCACGTTTGACTGGGAAGTATTTTTTCATTCACCCTATATGGCTGCAGAAATCTATCATGACGTTTTAAAAGAATTTACATACTCCTTCCGGGAGATTCAATTTACAATAAACTGCACACCGGCAGACTCAAAAATTCACGAAATTTTTTCATCTATTTCATTACCAGATAGGTAGATATATGTAATGTTATTTAAGGCTGACTATTTTCTTGTATTTTTTTCCTCTGTATTTTATAATAGAAAAGCCATGACTTAACGCTTGAATAAGTTTTATCAATTTAGGGAATTTACTAAGGAAAAGGAGGAAATAGATATGGCAGTTCTAAATGTAACAGCGGCAAATTTTGAAAAGGAGGTATTACAGGCAAAACAAACCGTTCTGGTAGACTTTTGGGCTTCCTGGTGCGGTCCCTGCAAGATGATAGCACCGGTTATTGACCAAATTGCAGCAGAACACGAGGATATTAAAGTCTGTAAAGTGAATGTTGACGAAGAAGCATCTCTTGCAATAGATTATAAGGTTATGTCCATTCCAACACTTATTGTATTTAAGGATGGGCAGGCAGCTAATCAAAGTGTAGGTGTACAGTCCAAATCGGACATAGAAGGAATGCTATAGAAGCAATATCCCTAAAAAAGTGCGGTTCTTAACGGAACCGCACTTTCTGTGTAAATAAATCTTTCCATATCGCAGGATGGAACAAAATCAATAAGGGAAATAATTCTAATCTGCCAGCCAGCATATCAAACATCAGTACATATTTTGAAAAAGGAGACAAAAGACCAAAATTACTGGTTGGTCCAACCAACTCCAAACCGGGACCGATATTATTTAAGGCAGCACTCACTGCTGTAAAATTTGTAATCAAATCTCTTCCTTCAAAAGAAAGTGCCCAAACAGAAGCTGTAAAAATTACCATAAACGTAACAAAATACACATTGATCGATCGCAGAACATCATGCTCTACCGGTTTTTCCTCAAAGTATATCTTCTGAATGCTCTTAGGATGGATATAAGAATTCAATTCTTTAATTACCGTCTTTCCCAGCATAACAACACGGGAAACCTTAATCCCACCACCGGTGCTTCCTGCACAGGCACCGATAAACATTAACATTACAAGTACCGTCTTGCAGGTTCCGTTCCATAAATTAAAATCAACAGTAGAAAAACCGGTAGTTGTCATAATAGAAGCCACCTGAAAGGATGCCTGAGTCAATGCATCAAAAATGCCGGCAGCAGAATCTAAAATGTTGCAGCAGATTATTCCCACAGATACAAAAATAATAATAAAATAATACCGAACTTCTTCCATACTAAATGCTTTCTTAAATTTCCCAAACAGCATTAAATAATACGCATTAAAGTTGACACCGAATAAGATCATAAATATCGTTGCAACCCATTGAAGATAAGGAGAATAACTTGCCATACTGTCATTTTTGATGCCGAATCCACCGGTCCCTGCAGTTCCGAAAGTAATCGTAAGTGCATCAAACACCGGCATTTTCCCAGCAATCAAAAAAATAATTTCCAATAAGGTCATACCCAGATAGATAATATAAAGAATCCGAGCAGTATATCTAACTTTCGGAACCAGTTTCCCCACAGAAGGTCCCGGGCTTTCGGCACGCATCAGATTGATATTGGAACCGCCGCTTAATGGAATCACTGCTAACAAAAATACCAATACACCCATACCACCAATCCAGTGTGTAAAGCTCCGCCAGAACATTGCCGAGTGCGATAACGCTTCCACATCACTAAGGATACTGGCTCCGGTGGTAGTGAATCCGGATATGGTCTCAAATAATGCATCCGTAAAAGAAGGAATTTCTTTGCTAATCCAAAATGGCAGACATCCCATAAGACTTATCAGAATCCAGCTTAAAGCGGTGGCAACACAACCTTCCTTCAGATAAAAAACCTGATTTCGGGGCTTACGAAACGTCATTAAAGAACCCAATACAATACATGAAACAGCAACAAAAAGATAGCAAAAGCCCTCTCGTTCTCCATATATAATAGCAACTATGCACGGAAGAAACATCAATATCCCTTCAATTTTTAAGACCCCTCCTAAAATATAACGAATAATTGAACTGTTCATTTTTCTCCTCCATTATTTCAAGATATCCCGAATATCACTAAATCCGGTATGGGTTGTAACAATCATGACAGAATCCCCAATCTTGATACAATCCTGACCGCTTGGAAGCAGGATGGAACCTTTTCTATTAATAAAAGCAATTAATAAATTTTTCTTCAGTTGAAGTTCCATTAACGGTACATCCGTGACATCCGATTGTTCATCTACACGGAATTCAATGGCCTCTACCCGGTGATCAAACATATGGTAAAGCGTTTCTATATTGCTGTCCATGGAGTCCTTTTTTGCACGGACATAAGCAATAATTGCTTCTGAGGTAATATACCTTGGATAAATCACACTGCCAAGGTCCAACTGACTAATCACATCCTTAAATGTAAAACGATTAATCTTAGTAATAATCTTAGTATTGGATATCTGTCTTGCATGCAAAGTCAGCAAAATGTTTTCCTCGTCAATCCCGGTTAAAGGAACAAAAGATTCCACATATTCAATCCCTTCTTCTTTTAACAATTCCGGACTCGTTCCGTCTCCATTTATAATAATCGCTTTTGGAAGTAAAACACTTAATTCCTCGCACCGGACTGAATCACTTTCAATTATTTTAACAGAAATTCCGGCATTTAAAAGCTGCTTTGCCAGATAATAAGAAGCCTTTCCTCCGCCAATAATCATGGTGTCTTTTACCTGATGCGTTTGAAATCCAATCTTCTCCAAAAATGCTTTTGAAGCTTTTCGGGATGCAACAAATGAAATGATATCTCCTTCCTTCATTTGAAAAATACCGGATGGGATATAGATTTCACTATCCCTCTCAATTGCACAGATTAAAATATCCGGTGCAATATTTTTTCCAAGATGTGCTATTGTCATTCCGTCTAAAATATTACCCTCTGGTACTTTAAATTTGATCATTTCAGCCTGACCATGGGCAAAAGAATTCACTTCCAATGCCGTTGGCAGATACAAAATACGAGATGCAACCTTAGCTGCCTCATATTCCGGATTAATAATCATGGCAAGTCCTAATTTTTCTCTAAGATATCCTATTTCTTCACTATAATCCGGAGTGCAAACCCTTGCAATAGCAGCACAGTTACCTACACGTTTAGCAACCGTACAGCAAAGCAGATTTAATTCATCGGACCCCGTTACAGCTATAATTAAATCTGTATCTTCAATACCGGCTTCCATCTGAACACTATAACTGGCACCATTTCCTACCAGTCCCATTACATCATACATATTTGCCAATTCCTGAATTCTTCTATAATTTTTATCAATTACCGTAATATCATGTCCCTCTTTACAGAGCTGCTCCACCAATGTTTCACCCACCTTGCCACAGCCGACAATAATAATGTGCAGTCCTAAATTTGCGGGACTCTTATGTTTTAGCATTATTTATTACCTCCCTGATTCTGTCATCCATCTTTACAAAGTAAAATGCATTCCCTCGGACAATAAAGCAAAAGAATGCAAGCTTAACCTTGACAAATGCCACGAGGGTCAACACTCCTGCTGCAAGCAGCAGAGTGATTGGCTTGCATTGATATAGTATATCACTTTTTTACAAAAAAGATAGTACCAGATAGTATGAATTCTAAATATAAAAATAATTCATTGTATAATCAAGCGGAGTTTCGCATAAGATGTAACAACAAGTTAATTGGAGAATATCCGTGAAAGAATACATAGAGGAACGAGCAGTTGAAATCGCAGATTATATTATCAAAGAAAAAGTAACCGTACGACAGGCAGCCAAAAAATTTGGGGTATCAAAATCTACTGTACATAAAGACTGTGCGGACAGGTTAGTAAAAATTAATCCGGTTCTTGCAAAAGAGGTGAGAAAAGTTCTTGATCTGAATAAAGCAGAACGCCATATTCGTGGAGGCATGGCTACAAAAGAAAAGTATCTCCACCATCATATATAAAAAGCTATTATGCCAATTCAGTCTTTTCAACCAGCGAAATGAATCAGATAAACTATATAACCGGTATTCATGATACCGGTACTGAAATAGTATCATTCATTTCGCTTTTCCGCCTGTGCAGCCTTCGTTTGCAAAACCTCCCACGCCCACTGTGCACTAATCTGTATAAGACCCTCGGACATCCTTTCTTCTACAATATCCTTTAACTTAACCTTCATATCCTCATACATATTCATATCAATATCCACTGCCACCGGAGTCTTCCTGTCAAACACAATAACCCATCGATATCCACCAGCCGCTCTCTTGTCAAAATAAATGCCTAAAATCTTAGCTTCATCCTCTGCAAATTCCTTCTCCAACAAAGAAAGATACGATACCTTCATCGTTTCAATATAACGGTCATCCAATCCCTCATCAAAAATCAAGACCTTTTCCCGTAATTCATTGTCATTAAAGACAACTCGATATCGGTAGCCTCCCTGAGCCAGTTGCAGCGGTTTATCCATTTTCAACTTTTGATTATAAGCAGCAATTGCTTTTTGTTCCGTCTCATCTGCCCTTGGTGCAAACCAAATCAGATATTTCTGCTCCAAATCATTATACTGACATCTGTATGCAATCGGAAAAATAATTTTACAGCTATCACAATTTATCTTAAACAGACTGTTCCTTAATACCCTTTCCTTTTGTTCTTTATCATACGGAAGATCAATATTGTCCCAAACATCAATCTCAATTTCTTTCCCACATTTGGGACATTTAATCTTATCTTTTCTACAATCCGGCATACTTTATATTCTCCCTATCATTTGATTAATTTGAGGACACAATACCCTTTTCCGCATCCATAGTAACTACTGCACCTGATTTCAGGATATCTGTTGCATTTGCAGCTCCAAGAATAACCGGAATGTCCAGACTGAGTCCCACAATTCCCGCATGGGAATTATGCCCTTCATTTTCTACAATAATACCGGAAGCCTGACGAAGTTCATCCATAATATCATTGCTTGTCTCCGGAAGCACAATAATATCACCCTCGTTAAAATGATCAATAATATCCGTTTCTTCTTTACCCACACAAAGACTGGCCGTTGCCTTACGGTTATTCACGCCCCGTCCTTTTACTAAAATATGCCCGACTACATGCACCTTTATCAGATTTGTTGTTCCCGAAACACCAAGGGGAACTCCGGCGGTAATCACCGTAATCTCACCCTGGTGTACATAACCTTTTTTTTCTGCCTGCTCAATCGCATGCTCAAACAAATCATCCGTATTTGTCTTTTCCTCCACTATCAGCGGCTGCACCCCCCATGACAGATTTAACTGCCGCCATACATTTTCATAAGGAGTACATCCGATAATCGGACAGGACGGTCTGTACTTTGAAATCATTCTTGCCGTCTTGCCGGATTTCGTTACAGTTACGATTGCGGTAGCATTTAAATCCATTGCTGTCGTACAGGTCGCATGGGCAATGGCATTAGTAATATCCGGATTCACCAGACTTTCCCGGTTATTAAAACGCTTCACCAAATCAATATCTCTTTCTGTACGTTCTGCAATCTTCGTCATGGTCTTTAAAGATTCTACTGGATAAAGACCTGCTGCCGTCTCTCCAGATAACATGATTGCAGATGTGCCGTCATAAATAGCATTTGCCACATCCGTAGCCTCTGCTCTGGTAGGGCGTGGATTCTTCATCATGGAATCCAGCATCTGTGTCGCAGTAATTACAATCTTTTCTGCATTGTATACTTTCTTAATAATCATTTTCTGAATAGACGGAACCTCCTCTAACGGAATCTCCACACCCATATCTCCACGGGCAATCATGACACCATCGGATACACGGATAATATCATCTATATTCTCAACTCCCTGCATATTCTCGATTTTAGCGATAATATTAATAAAATCACAGTTATGCTGGCTTAAAATCTCACGGATTTCAAGGATATCATCTGCCGAACGCACAAAAGAAGCAGCAATAAAATCAAATCCCTGCTCAATACCAAAAATAATATCTTCCCGATCCGTCTGACTTACATATGGCATAGACAATGCAACATTTGGCACATTTACACCCTTATGATTAGATACCGGACCACCATCTTCCACAATACAGATGATATCCGTAGCCGTCATTCTGTCCACTCTCATGGAAATCAATCCATCGTCAATCAGTATTCTGGTTCCGACTTTTATATCATTAATCAGATTATCATACGTAATCGCAACCTCATTCTCATCCCCCAAAATATCCCTTGTGGTGAGTACAAATTCCTGACCACTCTTTAATACCACTTTCCCTTCTTTAAAATCCTTTACCCGGATTTCCGGTCCTTTAGTATCCAACAGTGCTGCAATGGGAAGCCCTAATTCCTTACGAAATTTTATGATACGCTCCAAGTTCTTTTTATGCCGGGCATGATTTTCATGTGAAAAATTGAATCTGGCAACATCCATTCCTTCTATCATTAACTGTTTTAGTATTTCATCATCTTCTGTCGCTGGTCCTAATGTGCAAATAATCTTTGTTTTACGCATGACTGTCTATCCTTTCTTATTCTATTTCTATTAGGTATTTGCGAAACTCCCTATTTTCAAAATCTAGTTGTGTAATATAGGCAATGTCATAAGCAGGGTGCTTTGGAGCCGTTGGTACTTAGGTGCCATATTTTGGCACCTTATGTACCATTACGAGCGACAAGCAGCGAAAGCGTGCCCAGCGTTGATATTGTCTATATTGTACAACGGTCGGTAACGAAAACAGAGTTTCGCAATCGCCTATCTATTTCTATAATCAAATTATCTGTAATTTCATCATTTCCTATTCTACAACATTATATAACCATATGACAAGCTAAATCTAACAGTTCCTAGGGAAGAACAATTTCTGATTTTGTTTTATCTTCTTTCACTGCATCTAATTTCATACGGATCTGCTGCATAATCATATCCGTCTCTGCAATCCGGTCTGCACAAGAAAGCAGTTCTCCGGCAATCGTTTCTTCATCCTGTGGATCAATATTTTTCTTATATTTCAATTCATGATCTAGACTTGCCCAGAAATCCATTGCAATTGTCCTTATCTGAATCTCTACCCGCATCGGTGTCTTTCCCTTTGAAAAGAACACCGGAATTTCCACAATCATATGATAGCTCCGATACCCGTTTGGTTTCGGATATTTGATATAATCTTTAATCTTAATCAACTTCAGATCGTCCTGCATGGCAAGCATTGCCGCAATCGTATAAATATCATCAACAAATTCACAAATGATACGTACACCTGCCACATCCGAAAGATTTGTCATAATCGCCTCAACCGTAAATGGCAGACCCTTCTTATAAAGTTTCTGTGTAATGCTTTCCGGCTTTTTTACTCTGGAAGAAATACTGCTGATAGGATTTCTATGATACCGGACTGACATCTCGTCATTTAAGACCTCTGCCTTCGTCCGTACCTCCCGGATGGCACAGCTATACATCATCATCATTTCCTGAAATTGCTGTGACTGCTGCATCACCATTTTCAATTCCTCCATTATATTCCCACTAATCGCCGGTAGTTCTGTTTCTTTCTCCCGGAGAGTTGGGAGTATAATTGTATCCTGTTCCATAATAATCTTCACCTCGTATATTTAACTTTTCCAAACGTATCCTGTCTTTCATATTGTATACTGCATAGAAACCTTTTGGCTTCTAACATTTCAACTTAATATAGCATATTAATATTAAAGAATTATGAACATATTGTACCTTTTTGTATTAAGATTTTTTATATACGAAACAATTTTAAGAAATTACAGCTCGAAAAATTTATTTCAATTCCCAGTAGATATCATTCCGTCCTACCCGCGTCATTCCCTTTTTCGGTTTGATAATGGATGTCATATCCTTCCGGTAATCATTTAACAGACCTCATAGACTGCCTTCACATCCCCACTATAACACGAAACTGCTTCCCATGCCTTCCTCACTTTAACCGGAAGAACCAAAAAATCAAAAGAATAAAGGAAATCACTTTCATAACTGCAAAATGATCCCGCATCCTGCGAGACCACCCTGTAACATTCCTTCCTTTTATGATTCACCGTCTTTCCCATTATTCCC
>CAJUBR010000001.1 GCA_910584695.1 uncultured Lachnospiraceae bacterium | reverse complement strand
AAAGACACAATACAGTCTGCCGTTGGACGAGGAGAAGGAATGAAGAATTTCAAGCTAAGACAAGGAAAAAATCCAATCTATCCAATAAGAAGGGATATTTTTGAAAAAGTAACGAACAAAAAGAAGCCATATTTTTCTGAAAATGATAAATATTTTGGGGTATGTCCCCAATGTGATAATCCAATACAGATTATTGGGCTGTATAAACATATTAAGGTTTCACCATATGGTAAACATTATGGAAATGATATTTCTATAGCAAGATATAACGATCAAGCATACCAATATTGTCCATATAGACAAAAGAAGACCTCCCTTAACAGGGGCTTGAAAAAGCGAAGGCTTACTGACTTTGAAAAAAATATCTATAATACAGTTAGAGAAAATTATGATACTGCAATATATATTTTATCCAAAGTCATTAATATTAGAATTACTTTCAAACTGGCAGAACGCATGTTAACGAGTTATGTTAAGCATGAAGCATGGTTATATCCCTGGTCAACATTAAATAATGTGCCTTGGATTATTGGGTATTTTTTCCCTGCAGAATCTCTATATAAAAAATTAATTAAAACAGATTCACCATTATATAATGCAATATTAGAACGTTGCCCTGCTATTTATTTTGAGCCAAGTTATATGGAAGGATATTCGGTATTGCTTACAAAAGAATGGACAGAACTTTATTTTTCACTGTATGGACATAAGAGGGAAATTGTGGGTGATAGCTGTAAGGAAACATTTGAATTTCGAGTAACCAGAAAAAAGAATGATCAATACCGGCTTATTTATAGTGAGGTGCTTGCAGTGGATGAAACATATTATATGAATTTGTTACATAAAAAAACTACTTATCGGAATGAAGGCTTAATGGAAATGGCAATGAAAAAAATGCCAGTAGTTCTTCTGGGTAAAAGTAATGAAATATGATAAAAAAGGACGTTCCTATGAGCGTCCTTTTTGAATGGAGGAATAAGATTGAAAAAAAGAAAGTTATTCTTGATTGGAGTAATGGCAGTTTTTATTTTTAGCAGTCTGACAGTGAATGCGGCTGCTGACTTAAAGGAAATATCCAGTACAGAAGGGAGGGCGGTAGAATACAATGGAATGGTTTATGAATATACCCTGCAGAAGCAGTATGAAACATCAAATCCAGACGAAAAAATATCTTTCGATGAGAAATTAGATGGCAACCTGAAACTGGATGCCGTGACTTATGATATCATTGATACCATTTTGCAGAAACGGAAACTGGAAGAAAGTAAAGATTATAAGGAACTATTAGAAAAGGATGAATCTAAGATACCTAAGGCAGTAAATGTTGGAGGAGAAACCTATAATCTGGATCAGATTACCTGGTCAGAAAAGCCTAATATAGAGCATGTAAGCTATACACAGGATTATGGTTATGCGGCATCAGAGCCGGAGCATCCATCGACACATGAATACACCTATACATCACCGGCTACGGGAAAAGAAAATACGGTAACGCTGCCATTTGCCCGGATGGAAAAAGGAGAGTATGGATGGGTAGACGGCTTTACAGCTACGGTTACCTTCCGGAATCTGGAAGGAGAACGATTTAAGTTAGGCAGTCATGAATTTTCCTATAATGCGGATCAACCTTCTTTTACAGAATCCGATTACCAGGAATTGGTTAAGATGCTGGGCTATGATACATCAAAATACCGTTTAAACAGTGCAGTATGGTCTAGTAAAGCATACAAGGGAAAGAATGGGGAACTATACCGGAATGCGAAAGCATCCGGTCAGCAATATGCAGCACCCTTTAAGGCAGTGTATGAGGATGATGTTGAAAATGGAAAGATCTATACAGCCCATGCCACGTATTCCTGTGAAGTGGAAGTGCCGGCAGAGGAAGCTGCACCAACCTATGTAATGCAGGCAATCGGATATTATCGGCAACTAAATGTTTCGGTTTTATTATCTGTTGGGATTATAATTCTGATCATATTGGTTATTTCAATTTTATATATTTTATCAAAAAAACAAAAGAGAGTATCTTCCGGTCAGATTAGTACAGATGTACAAAAAGACCGTAAAGATAAATATGAATGAAGAGGAAGCTGATAACCAGCTTCTTTTTTAGATGAAAGGAGGGAATCGCATGAAAAAAGAAAGCTTAAGGGAAAAACTGCACTATGCAAAGTTAGGCATTCTGGCATCTGTTCCGGAAGCAATAGCATTTAGTAATGCATTAGTCGTACAGGCAAAGGAATCGACCGAAACAACAACCGGAAATTCAGTTGTAGCAAATGTGGATAAAGCATCTGTTAACAGCTATGCTGTTATTAAGGGGATATGTATGGCTCTTTTATTGATTGTAATTGCAGTTAGCGGTTTAATACTTGTAATAGGAACCCAGAAGATGAAAGACACAATAAAAGAAAACTTCTATTCTATCGTGGTTGGGTGTGCTTTATTGTTTATGGCAGGAGAAATCACAGACTGGCTGGAATCAATATTTAGTTAAAAGGAAAGTGTTTTGTTTTTGCAAAAGCGTTATACATCACAAAACCGGAGGGGGCACCTCCCTTCCGGTGTATATTATAGCATAAGATAGGAAAGTAGAAAGGAGGCATAAAAAAGGTGAAAGAGAAAAGACAGGCGATTGCATACCTGAAAGAAAAGAAAATAGAAGACTTAAAAGACGAACTTCTAATCATGAAGCTGTCGCATTTTTTATCCATGCCCAAAGTAAGAGTTGGGGTGATAGCGGGAATAGATTTCCTTATCTTTTCCCTGGCTAATTATACAACGAATATTATAAAAGGGACTCTCTTAGATGTTAGAAATTTATTCAAGGGAGAAAGTACATTTTCACCGTTGGACATCATGAATTTTATTGATATTCGGCATTCTCTGATGTGGTATATTATTTTAATCATTATTCTGGTCTTTGTTGATGTTAAGATTAGTTTTATGATATATACAAATTACCGTGATATTAATAGGAATCAGAAGGCATCCACCCGCTGGTCTACCTTAGAGGAAATCAGGGAACAATATCCAACGATTCCGCTTAAATTTGAACAGCCATATGAAACCTACTATGGAAAAGGGGGAGTGCCAGTTTGCCAGTATGGTACACATTATGAGAGGGTAGACGGGCAGATGGAACCTAAATTGTGTGATGTTGATAAGGGGATTATATTTATTGACCGTACTCCGGTAAACAATCTGATTATTGGGATTACACGTTCTGGTAAAGGTGAAATGTTTGTATTTGTAATTATTGACATTTATTCCAGGGCAGAAAACAAGTACTACAGAATTTATTTTGAGTGTGGGGAAGATGGTATGTATCATTTCCGTATATATATATCTAATATTTACTATGATTACCGGGAGGGTGGAATCAGGAAATATGATATTCCGGAATTAATTGATGAAAAGACATTAAGTTTCGGTAAAAAGGAGTTTTTAGAGGTAATAAAAAATTATGAAACAGAACATAATGTAAAGCTGAAACTCCCGGAAGGAGTGATACTAGAGGATAGTTACAGTTTTTTTAATTATATAGATGGTACTGCAAAAAATGTGGTGACGGAGCTGGTTCCGGTATCATATCTTAGTAAGGTAAAACCGAAAAGAAACAAAGATGAAAGAATTGAATTGAAGCTATTGGCAAGAAAAGTATGTATTACGGATAAAGAAGTGGATAAGGTGATGGAATATTCTTTTCTGCCGGAAGATGGACAGAGTAAAAAGAATGCGTTAGATAAGGCATTTTTATATCTTGGTATGCTGCAACATCCTTTTGAACAGAAATATGAGGATTACAGAGAAGCCATGGGATTTGAGTTAAAATCTGTAAATTACCGGATAAACAATATAAATGATATAAATCTGACAGACCGGTTTACACAGGTAAAGAATGTTACATCGGACAATAATAGCTTTCTTTCCCAGTCGGATGCATATAAAGACGTTCCTATTGAGGAAGAACCAGTGGATAGTTCAGAAACAGAAGAAATAGATTACTTAAAACTGCTTTCAGATGTTGCCAGGATAAATCATATACCGGCAGCCGGAAAAAAAGAAAAAGGGGAGGAGACATCCTTTTACTTTTCAAGAAACTGTCAGGCAAGCATGGTAGTTTCTGATCCTAAACTAGAACTCTTTATTGCTTCCAAGCAGATATTGGAGCTTAGAGGATATCTGGTTTATTGTATTAATCTTATTAATCCTTATGAAAGCAGTTGTTACAATCCACTGCAGCTTATTACAGATACATATAAGAATGGGGATCCTGCAGAGGCATCTGCCATTGCGAGGAGTCTTGCCACATCGATTTTTGCAGGAGAGGCAGGAAAAGGTGAAAATGCTTTTTTCTATGATAATGCAGCTTTTCTTACGGCAGCATTGATTATGAGTGAGGTTATTGATGAACTTAGGGCAGATGAAGAGGCAAACAAGGAATACCTGCAGGAGCATATAGAGGCAACGGATCGTTTTATGAAGCTGTCATCAGAAGAAAAGAAAGAGATTTGCCATATGGGTCAGCATCTGGAAGAATTAAAAATCAGACGTTATCAGGAATTGGATAAATATCAGTTAGTGATGTTGGATCGTGAGATTGACGAACTGGAAAATACACTTTTGCCTTATAACTATAAGCAGGAAGAATTTCAGCCAAGAAATGATAATGAAAAGAAGATTAATCTTCCGAATGTCCTGCTTAAGTTTACTATGCTGGCGGGAAAAATGCTTCCACCAGAAGTGGAAGGAGCAGAACCAAGGAATGCTCTGGATGTATTCTTTCAAAGCCGAGATAGTCTGGATGTGGCAAGGAATCTTTATTCGGCTATTCAGATTGCTGGCGGGGAAAGAGTGAAGGGGAGTGTATATTCCACTGTATTGTCAAAGCTGACAGGATTTATGGATGATAAAATAAAGAAGATGACTGCTTATTCCAGTTTTCAGTTGGAAAGTATCGGATTTGGTGAACGCCCGGTGGCAGTGTTTATGGCACTTCCGGATTATGATAACAGTAATGTGTTTATCCAGAGTATATTTATTTCCCAGGTATATTATGCGTTAGCAAAAAAAGCTACCTCCTGTGGTGGAAAATGTAAAAGAGAAGTTATATTTTTGTTAGATGAATTTGGCAATATACCATGCATTAGTAACATGGCATCCATGGTTACCGTATGCCTTGGGCGTAATATCCGGTTTAACCTGATCGTACAGGCATACAGCCAGCTGGATAAAGAATATGGCGAACATGATTCGGATACGATTTACGGAAACTGCGGAAATCAAATCTATATCCAGACAGATAATTATGATACCGCAGAACAGTTTTCCAATCTGATTGGAAAGGAAACAATTGTGAATGTAACAAGGATGGGTGGGGAGTTATCACTAACCACACAGAAACAATATACAGAATCCACTGAGGAGAAACCGTTAAAAAATCCAAATGAATTAATGGAATTTATAGAGGGTGAGTGTGTAGTGAAGCGTGTGATGATGCGTAAGGATCAGTATAACAATAAAGTCAGACCACGTCCTATTTATAATCATGAAGAAACAGCATTTCCACTTAGGTACCAATACATGGGGGAATGGTATAACACAGAAAATCAATGGGAGAACCTGCATGCTGACAGTTGTGCACGTCTGGACCTTTCCCTCTATGTTTCCGATTTTGATAAGCTGCTTAAGGATATAGAATTAAGTATAACAGAAGAATATCAGGCATGGTACCAGATGACAACAGAAAACTATTCAAAAAATAAAACCTATCCGATAGGTGATTTTGTGAATAAACAGGAAATTGAAAGGCGTCTCGTTACGCAGGTAAGAGAACTAAGAGAGATGCCAAAAGATAAGTTATATCAGCTTACCATATCAGATATTGAAAAATATTACATAAAATATGAATCCAATCTTCCGGCATTCCGGCAAAGAATGTATGAGGTATCTGACTGGTCACGGACAGAAGAAAAAACGTTGGGCTGTTATAATCATGAGATTATCCGCTTCCTGCAGCTTGCACTTGGAGAGAAAGCTGCAGAAGTATGGGAATTGTATGAATTTGATGAGGAAGAAAATCTTTTAAGTACTACTACGGAAGAAATATTGGATATTTTGGAGGAACAGGACGTTCCGGAAAATAATATCATTCAGTTTAAGACAGCGTTAGAAAAATATGAAAAAGAGGAGGTTTTGGAATGTTAAACATATCTATTTTACAACCCGCATTGTTTCTGGCTAAAAAGTCAGAGGATTACATAGACATTTATAAAAAATATGATGAATATTTTTCAAACTTTTCCGTGATAACATCCATACTGAGAGATTTAGGGTGGCTTATTTTAAAAGGTCTGTTAAAACTTACGAGCATGATGAATATTCTTTTAGATAAGATATTTGATTTTATCAACTTTTTAGACAGTGATTTAGTAATCCAGTTTTTTAATACAGTAAAGCCCTTTATTTGGACCGTTTTTTTATTTGCTCTGCTTTATATGGCATATTGTTATATTTATGCACACGAAAAGCCAAAAGGTGTAGTTACAAATATCCTTATATTTGTGGGGACGTTTACGGTTCTGCCATATATGATGTCACAGATGAACCAGATTGTGACATATGGGAAACAGGTGTTTTCTTCCAATATGGAGGAAAACAATTATGAACTGCTGGTTCCCTATATAACGGATTTGGTTTATTTGGACAGCCTCGACTTTAATGATAAAAAGATTGAAGGTGAAAACCGTAACGGATTTACGACTGAAAGTAGTGAAAATATGCGGTATCTTGATATTAATGAGGTAGTGGATCCCGGTGATTACAAGCTTAAAAATGAAAAATTGTTTAAACAGCATATATTTTTACAAATAGAAAATGGTGTGCCAAAATTGGAAGTTATAGGTATCAAAAAGGGAAAGTTCTTTTTTCCAGGTACTGTTCCATATTATTACCGCTATCATGTAAATTTCTTTATTGCTGCACTTTATTTACTGGCGTTGATTCTTGTCATGGCATTTTCCTCCGTTAAGTTAATTCATTTAGTATTTGAGCTTGCAGCCGAAAAAATAATGGCTCCCTTTATTGCAGCAGGGGATCTGACAGGTGGACAGAAGATACGGAAAGCCCTTATTGGTATATTAAATGGATATATCACAATACTTTGTGTGCTGTTTTTGCAAAGGCTTTTTATCCTTTCTACAGAATATATTAATACACGTACATGGTCGGACAGCACAGCAGCCAATGGATTGATTAAGACAGTTATGATAGTTGCTGGAGCTTTATTTATTATTGATGGTCCAAATTTCTTTGAACAGATATTTGGTGTGGATGCAGGACTAAAGTCGGTAGGACAGGCATTGCAGAGTGCATATTATGGTAGTCAAATGCTGGGCGGGATTAAGCGTAGTGTAGCCGGTGTTGCTGGAAAAGTAGGCGGGGCTGCAAAGGGTGCTGTTGGTAAGGCTGTTGGTGCAGCAGGAGCATTGAGCGGTATGAAAGATACAGGCATTCTTGGTTCTAATAATGAAAAAGTTTCCCGGGATATGGCGAAAGGTTTAGGTTCAGGTGGAGTTAACAAAGCGGATGGGTTATCTGGTGGTGGACAGTCGGAATTTTCAGAGGATAGTTCTGCAGATGATTCCGGACAGGAAATAGGAATTCCATCCGATGGCTCATCACAAGAGAAGATATCCGGGGGTAATGGAAAACAGAATCTGGATGGTTCGTCAGAAGCTGGGAAGGGAAAGAATCAGAATGAGGATGTTAATGGTGCCATCAACGATGCCTTGAATAATATGCCCGAACCACAACAGAGAAGTTCTACAGATTCAAACATTCGTGACAATAATAATCTTGCTAACTGGGCAATGAGAAATACAAAAGCTGGCAGATTTTTAGCAGATAACTATGAAAAAGGAAAATCATTCGGACATGCAGCCGGCAATACCATTAATAACAGAAAAAGGGAAAGTAAGAAATCCCAGACACCAGAACCGTCAAGTCAGATGGATAAGGATAATCTAAAAAAATAGAAAAGGAAGTGAGAGATAGTGGAACAGTTTACGACAATCAAAGAACTGGAAACTCCGGTAAAGGTAACACGATTCTTATACTTTTATGATCTTATCTTTATTGGGGCTTATGTCTTTGTATCATATGAACTGATTGTAAATCATGTATATAGTAAAATACAATCAATATATTTAATAAATTGCATATTGTGGGGAATATATCTTATTCTCCCGGCAATTGGTAATCTCAAAAGAAAGAATTGGCAGAATATAGTAAATACCCTGATTAATATGGTGACGGGAAGAACTTATTATAGTGTGAAGAGGGAGGCAGATGAAAATGACATTCGATAAAAAAGCAAAGGGAATGAATGCTTTAACAGAAATAAATCATTATGATGAAGTAAATGAGTGTTTTATAATGAATGATGGAAGTATGTTTGATATTATCAAAATCCGTGGACACGATTTATTAAATAGTGATGAGGATAAGATATTATATGAGTGTTTGACCCTTTTAAAATGGATCAAGACATATCCGCATGAATGTGAAATTATTGGAATGAATTTTCCAGTGGATACAACAGAACAGCAATTGTATTTTGAACATGTCATTGGACGTACAGAAAATCCGCAGTATCATTATTATTTGAATCAAAAATTGAGGGAGTTAAAAATCATTGACCAGAAAATGGTTGAAAAACAGTTTTATCTGTTTCTTTTTTATGAAACGGAGACAGAACTGCATCTGCAGCGTGAGAAAACACAAATGCAGTTAGGAAAGGCATCTCTGATAGAAACAATCCCACGGTTTCATAAGGAATTGGTTCTTTATAAGATGAATAATAAAAACCTTCCGGTACCTAAAGAAAAAATCCGACAGCATAATGGAGGAGGGCAGTCTTATTACCGTATGACGCCGGATCAGGAAGAAAGAAATAAAAAAGCCGGTTATGATATTACTATGTTAGATCATATTGGTGTGGTAGGGAATGTTTCTTTTCCTGCAGATGATCGATTTGTGAAAACCGGAACAGGCTATGAGGCATGTATTTATGTATATGAGTTTCCGGAAACTTTAGAGCGGCACTGGATGAGCCAGTTGTTTAATATCGACCATGCAATTACCAGTGTGCATTTGTCACCGAAAAATATGAATGAGGTAAAAAAGAATATTAACAAGTCATTAGGTGAACAGGAATCCAGGCTTAGTATGGCAACCAAGGCTACGGATATCCGGGATGCACGTCAGGATTATGAAGAGAATTTAAGGTTATATGAAGAAATACAGTCATTGGGAGAAATCATATTGTCTACCGGTATCCGTATATACTTATCTGCATCGACATTCAATGAACTGGATGCTCTGGTAGCAGCTACGGTTGATGATCTGGAAGCAGATAATTTTAAATCCTGTATTTATTTAAACGAGCAAGAGTCGGACTGGAAGGCGGTTTATTCCCCTTATTCTAAACAGATGTTAAATCCCCTGACTGCAAGAAGGGGAAATCCATTTAAAGCAACTACACTGGCATTTGGAAACCCATTTCATTTTTCTTCGTTAATGGATCCTTCGGGGGATTATTTTGGATTAACGTGTTCCACCAGTGGACCGGTGATGTGGGATTCCTTTTTTAAAACCAAAATTCGGAAATATTATAACCTGGTGATATGGGGGGAGATGGGATCCGGAAAATCTACTATTTTAAAAAAATTGTTTAAAAGCCGGGTAATCCGTGGGGATTATATACGTGGCTTTGATGTATCCGGGGAATGGGTCGATCTGGTAAATGAATTTGGTGGGTCTATTATTTCTCTGGATGGGTCAGACGGAAGGATTAATGATCTGGAGGTTATCCGGACATCAGAAGATGAAAATACCTGTTATAAACAACATATTGGAAAACTCAGTACCATTTACCGTTATTTGAAACCGTCTGCAACGGATGATGAGATATTCGAATATGAAAACTTATTATCCCATCTTTATATAGCAGCAGGTCTGTTAGATGAAAGAGGGATTCCGGTAAATGGGAAGATAACCGGGCTTCCCCATAATAAATATCCTACATATTCAGATTTATATAGTTATATTGATAATGTGATTGAAAGTACTTCTTTTGATGGTCTGAGCGATGCGAAGGCTCAGGAAGTGAAGGCTATGGTTGATGAATTTGTAAAAATTAAACGTACTATTGGGAATCTGATCACCAGTTATGGAGAAATTTTTGACGGATCAACTACGATAGAAGATATTTTAGATGATCAAATTGTATTTTATGATATACGTGGTCTGGGACGAATGAAGCCTGAGATATTCGATGCAGTTATGTTTAAAGCATTGTCTATCTGCTATGACAACTGTATCCAGATTGGTTCTGTGATGAAGAAAAAATATGAACAGTGGGAATCAGGGGATCAGGAAAACGGGCTTCATGTATATGACGTTACACACTTTACAATTATAGTGGATGAGTATCACCGTATTATAAATGCACGCAAATTAATGGCGACAGAACAGATACTGATGTATGAAAGGGAGGCAAGAAAATATTTTGGTGGAGTATGGTTCGCTTCACAATCAGTAAATGACAGTGTACCGGATAGTTCGGATAGTTATGGTGTGGATCAGATGAAAAAGGTATTTGAGTTGTGCCAGTATAAGATTATTATGCAGCAGGATTCCTCTAATATACCGAAATTGAAACAGCTGTTCCATGGGGAAATTCCGGATCAGGAAATTGAACAGGTTCCCCGGTTTGAGACCGGGCAATGTATATTAAATATAAAAGGCGATACCAGTGTGCTGATGAATGTATTTATAACAGATGAGGAAAAGCATATGTTTAAAGGAGGTGCCTGATATTTTAGTGAGCAGAACCACACCTGCGAAAAAAAGAAGAAATGCAGGTTTATTAGGGAAGTTAGCGTTTAAACTTTCCTTTTTTTGTGCAGTTTTTCTGATTCTTGTTATCAGTATTCTTGTGCTCGGAATCATCGCTACTGTGTCCGAAGATGATACGTCAAATGATGGCACGTATAATTATGGATCCAGTGGGGGATTCCCGGCATCAGTTGAAGCATACCGGCCGCTGATAACAAAGCTTTGTGAGGAGTATAACAATAAGCCGGATAAATTGAATCTGCCGGACTATGTAAATGCCATGCTCGCCTTGATTCAGGTGGAAAGCAGTGGAATTGGTACGGATCCCATGCAGGCAAGTGAATGTGGTTATAACAAAGAATATCCCAATTCTGCCAATGCCATTCAGGATGCAGAATATTCCTGCAGATGTGGTGTGCAGTACGCAAGGGATGCGTTTATTAAGTTTGGGGTAAAAGGGGCAGATGATTTTGAACGTCTTGCTGCAGCAGTTCAGGGATACAACTTTGGAATAGATGGCTGGTATTTATGGATCAGTAAACGGGGTGGGAAATATACGGTAGCACTTGCACAGGAGTATTCTGATACAAAAATGCCAGCCGGTGCAAAGGGAACTCCAACGCATGGACAAAAATTTTTAACAGCATATAAGGCAGGGATTGTTACACCATCAAATGGATCCGGGACAATAGAAAATATGGTTTATTACAAACAGTGGGACGAGCGTTGGGCATCTTATCCTTATGGGACTGGTACCATACAAAGCAGTGGATGTGGAATTACCTGTATGGCAATGTGTATTGCCACATTTTGTGACAATACGGTAACACCGCCGACTATGGCAGATTTATCCATGAAAAACGGTGGGTATATACCCGGACAGGGTTCCTCCATGCCGACTGTGGTGTCAGCTGCCAGTAAGAAATATGATATCCATTATAAGGCTATTTCCTCAAAAGAGATAAAGAAGTATGTAAAGGAGAAAAATGCCTTGATTATATGGGGTTGTAATACCGGATATTTTTCAAACAGTGCTGCCGGACATGTAATGATAATCAGGGATGTAACAGAAAATGATAAATATCTGATTGCCGATCCGAACCGGGTAGAAAATAATTCTAAGGAATTTGAACTATCATTTATCGAAAAGGAAGCAAGAGGATATTATATTGCAGTTTGGAAAAAGTAGAAATCTTTGAAAGAAAGTAGGTGTTTATATGACAGTGGAAGATCTTACGAAGCATTATGTAAAAGCATTTAAAAAGGGTCCTTTAAGTAGTGAGACCAGAAAGGCATATGACAATCTGAAGCAGTATGGTGATTCATTAGGGGTGAATCTGAGTAAAACATTTTTTCAGAATTTATTGGAGCAATGCCGGAGAGAACCGCAAAAATATCAAGATAAAACCGTAGATGAAATCAATAAAGATATTTTATCACAGTGCATGAGCTATATGCAGCAGATGCAGGAAAAAACGGGAAAGTCAGAAACACAAACGAGTTCTGCACCCAAACCGGAAAGAAGGAATGTAATTGAAATTTTATGATTTTTGGAAAAAGTACAAAGGATTTATTCTTTTTGCCTTGTCAGTAGTAGTTCTTTTTTTGGTATTCCTCATAGACAATCATATTGAGATGCTGCAGACAAAAAAGAATTATGAAGTACAGATTGAGGATTTGAAGAAGCTTGTGCAGGTATCAAATATTGGGAAAACTCCTGAAAAGGAATTTGATATTTATCAGACAGCAGAGGATTTTTTAGTATATTATTATGGAGTTTCAAAAGATATATCGGCAAAGTACCGGTCAGAGAAATTAGAAGAATTAATGACAGAAAATGCATATGCTGAATATGGACAGACGGATTATGATAATACGCTGAACTATACGGTAACATTGGAAGATATACGTATTTTTGTTGATTATAAAAATTCTACAAAGGAAAGTGTTTTTGCCTGTATATTCTATGATGAAAATATTGACTGGCCAGAAGTCAATACGATTACATTAAAAAAGTATTGGCTGGGAACGCTGGTTTTTGATCCGTCGTTAGATAAATGGCTTGTAAGTGAAATTACAGATTGCCAGGAATTGTTAACAAGGGAGGAATTTAATTTACTTAATACCGATACAAACGGAAGTACATTAGAAAATATAGCGACAGAAGAGGAGGGAAAGAATGCAGATATTAAAAAGAAAGAATAAGAGCAAAAGACGGGTCAGATCCCGCAATAGAAACCGTAATTCAGTACGAATTACGGTTTTGTTGTTTTTGTTTATGCATGTTTCATTTTATCTGACCGGATTTATATCAGATTGGAGTAAATATACATGTTCGGCTTTTCGGACGTCACAAAATTTGTCAGCTTACAAAACGGTCACATTGATTCGATGGGATTATTCACCGGAGGAGAAGACAATGGAATTGGTTTTCGACCTAAAAAACAACTCGTATTCAGAAGGAACAATTGAGTTTACGGCATTATATGATAACACAAAAAAACTGGATTCGCAAATCGTATATAACGAACAGGATATGATTATCATACAGCTTTATAAACTTCCGAAGAAGAGCGGTAAAAAGGTAACAATTACATTTAAATATACACCAGAGGGAGAAAAGGATTATGAGACAAAATTCTACAGTTATACCGGTATCATAAATGAAGTTGAGACACTTCCTATACTGAGCCAAGATGAATATTATCTTTCCAGACAGGATTATGACATAGCATATTATAAGGCCCTCATTAAAGAGATGGAAGATTTCATATCAAAAAATGAGACATCTATAGCAAATATTAAGGCGGATATACAAAGACTGCAGAGTAATGACACGGTCTTAACAACAGATGAAATGATTAATTTAAACGAAACAATTGAAAATGATAAGGGTACAATTGAAATTTTGGAAGGGAAAAATGGGGAGTATCGGTTACAAATTGCTTCTTATCAGGAAATTATTGGTGTTCTTAAAGAGAGAAAGGCGGATTATGAGCGAAAAGACAGATAAAATAAAACAACTGGTGCACATTGAAGAGTATGCGGAATATCTGGGTTTCCATGTCAAGAAAAAAGGACGTTATTATACTCTGGAAGAACACGACAGCGTGATCATCAATCCGGTTACGAATCGTTTCTTTCGGAACTCCAGTATGGAAGAATACGCAAGAGGGTCCGTAATTAACTTTGCAATGTATTTTGGGAAAATGGATTATAAAGATGCATTGGCAAATCTGGAAAATTTCATAGGAAAGGATGCATTGGAACATGCACCATTTCTAAGACCCGTCAGTGTAGCTTCTAACAGAAAAAAGATGCTGATTCTTCCACCACATGGAGGAAGCAGGCGACATGCTTATGCATATCTTAGCAAAATACGTTGTATTGACACTTTTATCATTGATTATTTTTTTGCATCCAATCATTTATACGAAGATAATCGGAATAACTGTGTATTTGTCTCTTATGATGAAATTACCGGGAAACCGGATTTTGCCTGCAGGCGTGGAACTATGTCAAATGTTTCTTTTAAGGGGGATGTTCAAGGAAGTAATTATGATTTCTGTTTCCGTCTTCCTGCCAAGGACGGCAGGGATTTATATGTGTGTGAAGCAGTGGTAGATCTGATGAGCCTTATGACATTTTTTTTAAGACAGGATATGGAAAAACGTGCTCTTGCTTCTTGTCATTACCAGGCACTGGCAAGTACTCAAAAGTATATGGCTGTATTTCATTATTTGGATCTGCATCCGGAAATCGAAAGAGTATATCTTGCTTTGGATAATGATGAACCAGGGAGGGAGGCGGCTGATCAAATAATGGAGACTGGAAAAGAAAAAAATTATAAACAGGAATTTATTCCATACTTTCCTGAAGGAGAAGGAAATGATTGGAATGATGTAATACAAAAGAAAGGATGAAATAGGAGGTTTTAACGGTGGTACTTTTTGTAGGGACATTACATGAAAGCTATTTTGCAAAAAAGATTATAGAAAGAAGAGAGGAGGAATTTGTTTTATTAGATGATGTCAGGGAATTACAGTATTTAATAAATGATATTCTAAGGAGCAAAGCAAATACGGTCATTCTGGATATATCTCCATATATAGATGCTGTGGAAACTGTAATTTCTGCTGCAGACAAGATTCAGGATGGATTGAATTGTAAAATCATTATTTTGGCCAAAGGCTTTCTTCCGGGAAGCCAGATTGTACAGGCATTTTACAATGCAGGATATACAGATTTTATTTTAGGCAACATTTTATCTTTCGTTCAGAAAGAATTAGAAGACTGTCTTGATGGTGTTTATGCAAAAAATGGAGCACCAGAGGAGATTATAAAAGCTGCAGAGAATTTTCAAAAAGAAAATCCGGTGTCTAAAAGGGAAGAAGCAGCTGCTTTAAAGGCGATTAAAGAATCTCAAAAGCGTAAGATATCTATTGGAGTAGCAGGGACAAAGCATTTTATAGGAACGACTACTCAGGTGATCCAGATTGCGAAATATTTTATCCAAGCCGGACGTACAGCAGCAATAGTGGAAATGAATTCTTCCGGTTTTTTTGAGAAATGGGCATCAATGGAGGATGAAAAGAATTATCAGATGGATAAAGGAATTCAACTGCTTAAATTTAAAGGTTTGGATATTTATCTGGATCCCTCCCAGATTACGAAATATATCCGACAAAAATATGACTGTCTGGTATATGACTATGGATGCTATTTTGATGCGGACTTTGAGCGGTTAAGTTTTTTTGAAAAAGATATAGGATGTCTGGTAGGTGGAAGCAAAGTGAATGAATATGAATTGACTAACAAGGCGTTGCTGGAAACCATGAACCGGGAAAATATGTATTACCTATTTTCTTTTACGGCTCATGAAGATATGAAAGATATAAGAAACAGCATGAAAGAACTTTCAGAACATACGCTTTTTCCGGCATATACACCAGATATGTTTGTATATTCTCCGGATAATAATTATGAAAAGTTTTTTAAATATAAGCTTCAAATAGAGAAACAGAAAGAGAAAAAAGGGATTTTCTTTTTCAGGAAAAAAGGGAGGGGAGAAAATTGAAAAGATTCATAGAAGCTTATGAAGAAGAGGAGGCAAAAAAGCAGGAACAGAAGCGGTTACATACCAAACATGATATTGAAGATGAAGATGTAATTATAGTGGAAAAAAGTAATATGGTTAAGTTTTCTGTTAAAAGTTTAGGGGTAGTGATTCGTTCCAGTGCAACTATGATTCTATTGTGTCTGGCTGCAATTGGATTATTATGTATTGTTTATCCGGAAACACGGCATCCTCTTCAAGAAGTTGTCGTACAGATTTTTAAGCAGTTAACCCAGTATTTTTGAAGATTAGGAGGAAAATGTTATGAACAAAGTAATTTTAATGGGGAGACCAACCGCAGATCCAGAGATACGGTATGGTACAGGCGAAAATTCTATTGCCATTGGAAGGTATACCTTGGCAGTAAACAGACGCTTTATTAAGGATGGCGAGCAGGAAGCAGATTTTATCCGGTGTGTTGCATTTGGAAAAGCCGCTGAGTTCACCGAAAAGTGGATTAAAAAGGGAATGAAAATTGTTGTAACTGGGCGTATTCAAACGGGCAGTTATACCAATCAAGAAGGGGTAAAGGTTTATACTACAGAAGTAGTGATAGAAGAGCAGGAATTTGCAGAGTCCAAGAAAAGTGAAACAGCAGAAGCTGCAGAGAAGGAGACTAAGGATAACTCTTCTGAAGTATCTGCAGGGAAAGACAAGTCTCCAGAATCAAATCTAAAAGAGGAAGATACAGAAGGGACTTCTCAAGAAAAGGAATCGAAGCCGGTCAAGAAGACTGGAAGAAAGAAAACGAAAGAAGGTGCAGAAAATAGTGGTAATAATTAATCTGCAGAGGAAGGAATTCATAATATTAAAAAGGGACAGGGAAACCTGTTCTTTTTTAATACGGAAATAATAGGAGGTATATAAAATGGCAAAAAGAAAAGAAGCAACAAAAAAGCAGAAGGATTATGCAGCCAGTATTGCCAAAGTACTTAATATCAAGCTGCCGGAAGAAAATACAAGTGCAGCATACCGTGATTTTATCGAAAAAAATCAGGAGCGTTTTTCACAGAGCAGAGTGCAGGCAGTACATTATACGGATGAACAAATTGCACGGGCAAATGCGGTAGACATATTAGACTATGCACGCTCGCAAGGACTTGTATTGAAAAAAGATGGAAAGGATTACAGAGTGAAAAATTATTCCGGCGGATTCATTATTACACCGGAAAAGAATAACTGGAACTGGTTTGATGGCAATATAGGGGGAGGTGTAGTTCGGCTTTGTATGTTTTTGGAAAATAAAACATGGCAGGAAGCAGTTGGTACGTTACTGAATGAAGATATGGAACCAATCCGGCATAGACCGGATTGGAAACCGGTGGAAGAACCACCAAAAGAATTTCATTTGCCGGAACGAAACAATACAAATAAGCATGTATACGCATATCTTACAAAGACCAGAGGAATTGACACAGAGATTGTGAAAAAAATGCTGGATCAGGGATATATTTACGAGAACCAGAAAAGAAGCTGTGTTTTTGTCGGAAGAGATAAAGAAGGTGTACCAAGACATGCTTCCGTACGCTCTACGAATACGGTAGGGGATGCGTATAAGAAAGATGTATCAGGAAGCCAGAAAAAGTTTTCTTTTTCTGTACATGGAACATCAGGAGTTTTGAATGTTTTTGAGGCACCAATTGATGCACTGTCTCATATGAGTCTGCAGAAGCTGCAGGGAAAGCCGATAAATGATTCCTATGTTGCCTTAGGTGGAGTGACGGATAAGGCATTGGAACAGTATCTGGAGGACCATAAGGATATCCGTCAGATAACGGTATGTACAGACGGAGATGAAGCCGGAGAAAAGGCTGCCGAACGGATTCAGAAGAAATACGGAACAGACTTTGAAATAGTCAGAGAGCGTTCGCTGCATAAGGATTTTAATGAAGATTTAGTTGTCATTATGCAGGAAGAGAATTTTAAAAGAAACCTGCATGAAGTAGTAGCAGGAAAGAGTAGGGTGAGTGATTCTATTCTAATTGGAAAGACCCCGAATATTCTTGTTGCATGTGGTGCTGTAGAGGGAGTGGATTTTACTATCAGTAAAACTGTTATAGACAAATGTACCAGACCGGAAATAAGAGATGCAGATGGGAAGCTTATAGGGAAGACGGGACATGGCTTGACAGAGGAGCAGTTATATTCTGCATTGATGAATGTCAAAGAGCCGGTAATGGTATTAAAAGGGAACAGGGAAAACTCATTAGTTGTCGTTACCGAATATCCGGATGATAAAAGCAGACCGATTGTTGTATCGGTTGTTCTGGATAAGAAAAGCGGCAGAACAAGGATTAATAATGTATCAAGTGTATATGGAAGAGATAAATTTGAAGAATATTTAGGACACCAGATACAGGCAGACAATATCCTGGCTTTTGACAATAAAAAAGCTGAACCACTTCTGCAACCCATAGGGAAATGGTATCCCAAGCGTGGAGAAGTTTTCAGCTATAATGCAACTATAGCATATTCAATGGAAAGTGTCAAGAAGAATGCATCACAATCGGAGAGAATTCAGGCGGCGATTGAATCTACAGCGGACTCTAGGGATAAGCATATGGATGAAGCGAAGCATGACACTAAAAAAGCTGATATACCTTTTCAAAGCATAAGAAAAAATGATACATCAGAAGCTTTAAAAAAATTGCAGGAAGAAGATAGAATTAACACAGGGGTTATTGAAGATCTTGAGAAAATGGAAAAGACCGAAGAAGTTTTGCAGGCATTGAGTGAAGCATACGAAGAAAGAAAAAGAATTGATAAACTCACTGTGGAATTAACATGGAATAAAAGTCAGCTTGAAAATAAAGATGAAACACCAAAAGAATCCCAGAATGAACCATTGGATGTAACAAAAAATGTGGAATCTAAGAAGTATAAAAACATGGTAAAAGCTACTCAGAAACAGATTGCCTATGCAAAAAAAATTGCAGAGGCTTTAAAGGTTGATCTTCCGAAAGAGGCAACAAAAGAATCATATAAGTCTTTTATCAGTGAACATCAGGAGGCATTTTCTCAAAACAGCAATCCTTTGATGGAGAAGGAAGCAGGGGCATATCATTATAAGGATTATCTGGATATGGTGACTCAAGATGGCAGTAAGCTTAAGGATGTTCCAAAAGAGAATTGTACAGACGAACTTCTGCTTGCGGCTGTCAGCAATTGGGGAGCTGCAATCCAGTTTATACCGGAAGAAAATGTAACAAAGGAAATTGCTATGGCAAGTGTACGGCAGTATGGTCTTAATTTGAAGCATATTCCTGCAGAATTTCGGAATGAAGAGATCTGCATTGCTGCTTATATAAGCAGTAGCGGAAAATCCTTACGGTATACACCGGGTGGCATAAAGACTCAGGTTAAAGAACAAGGACAGAAACAATTAGCAGAAAATAATAATGCGAATCCTAATATAAAACGCCAGATGGAAGTAGAACGGTTGCAGAAACAAGGGCAGGAATGGGTATCCCAGATTGACAATATGCTAAAGGAGCATGAAACAGATCCGGAGGCTATGATAGAAGATATAGTTTTTGCCAGTAAATTTTATCGGTATTCTACCAGAAATATCCAGCTTATGGTTAGGCAGAATCCGGGAATTACTTATGTAGCAAGTGCATCTGCATTTGAAAAGATGGGATACCATGTAAAAGAAAACGAAACCCCGATGCTGGGGAGGGTACCAGTGTATGCAAAATACATTACAAATGAAAAAGAGGAACGTGTATATTCATGGAATTACACACCTGAAATAAGGCAGAAACTCAAGGAGGGAACACTTACGGAAGAGCAGGCTGTAAGGAAGTTTCAGTTTGTTGCAGCATTTTTTGATATTTCCCAGACAGACTGTCCGGCAGAGGATTACCCTTCGATCTTTCATATGGGTGTTCCGTCTGAACTGCATCAGGAGGCGTTTGATGCAATGAAGGAATTTGCAGAAAGTCTTGGATTTAAGGTAATGGTAACGGATTTAAAATCTATTAGTTTACGGGGAAGCTGCGAACCGGATAAAAAGATCATCCGGATTAATGACAAACTGGAATCTACCATGGCATTAAGTACGTTGTGTCATGAAATAGCTCATGGTATTATCCATACGTCAGAAAACAGTGCCAAAATGTCAACTGCCCAGAAAGAGTGTGAAGCGGATGTAATGGATGTTATGTTGGAATCATCACTGGGTTTACCAATTAATGAAAGCCGAAGGGATCATTTATTTAATAGTTTTAATGTCTATAAGAAAGAACAGGCGACAAAAGAGCATCCGTATGAAGTGACACTAGAAAAGCTGATTGATCGTGTGCAGAAAGATGTATTTCGTCCGTATGCGGAGGATATTAATTCCTATTTAGACCGGCATCTGCCGGCAGAAGGAATTCAGAATGAAAAGGCAGAGGAAGTAATAAAGAATATTGCATTGCTTGATTCTGTCTATGAGACCAATCACAGGGATTATATTGATGGAAAAAATGAACTGTTTGACGTTGGAAGAATGAAAAGATATCAGGAATTATATCAAAAGACCAAAGAAGAATACCGGCTTAATAACAGTTTTGTACCAAAACTTGCAGTGTTTAGCAGAAAATATAACTTGTATGATGTACAGCCTATAGATGAAATGACGGCTGGTTTATTGAAAGCATCTCCGGAAGCAATAACATCAGACATATTACCAGCTTGTGTCGGAGAGGGTGATGTTATTGCATTGAAAGAGAATGTATTGGAGAACTCTAAGCTGTATCAGGTAACTGGGAATGGGCTCAAGGAAATTACACAAACTCAGCAAGAGGAGTTTGTAAAAAGTTTTCTTGAAAATAAGATTAACTGTGGATTTAGTGCAGTAACAGAATATGAGTGTATTGATAATTTATTACAAAATGATATAAAGCTGGAACCAGAAATGATGAAACGATATGATCATCTGTGTGAAACGTTTGGTTTTCCTAAAAATGTGGTAACGGATTCCAGTATGCAGCTCATGGCACGTATTAACCTGGCAACAGAGGGATTATCTCGGAATAATAGAGAACTGATTGCAGAATATGTATTCCGTACCGGGAACTTTAAAAAAGCGGAGCAATATGCAGAGAAACTAGAAAACGAACCAGAGATAACAAAAAAACTCCTTCAGGAAATGAAGCTGGTGGATTCTTATAAGTATATGCTCTGGACGATAGCAGAATATGAGAATAGTAATGCAGTACCAAAAGAAAACCGGATTACCACAGGAGCTTACAATACGTCGGTAATACCAGTATTAAGTGATAATGTACATTCCTTATCCCAGATTAATGAGAGCTTTCTTTTGATTCGCAAACATGCTTCGCCTGAAAGCATAAAATACTATGCAATTGCCAGAAATAAAGATGGATATCGGATTGCTTATGTGGAATTAAATGAATACCAGCCGGAAATAACCTATTCTGCAGTTACTTTTGCAGACTATGAAGAGGCAAAACAATTCTATAATCAGTATTTGGAAACGTCCAACAGCAGACTTGTTGATGAAACACAGGTTGAGGAACTTGTAGTACTGGAGCATAAGGAAAATCAGGTTGCACTTTCTGATATAACCACGATTGGAAAAACAATTGCTTCACAAAAACATCAGTATAAGGAACCTGGTATGAGTGAAGAAGGGGCTTTGGAACTGTTGCGGTTAGACATTAGAAATGAATATCCGGATATCAGACCGATAGAGCCTGCAGAAACAGATCATGAAATCCAAGTATTGAAAGATTTTAAGACAAGGATAAGCTTTTATGGAGAAGAGCATTTTATTGAATTGTGTAATCTGGAAGATTTCACGGATACAACGGTCATGGACGAATCTATTCAGCTGGCAGGATGGCTTACAGAACAAAAGGATGCGTTAGATAATATAAATATTACCGGCATGGATGATGTAAAACGGTGTGTAGATGCTGCACTGGAATGTTCCGTGACGGCAGCAGATATAGAGCAGGCATTTAATGTTATTGATTCCGCTGTTTTATCAGCAGAGTTCTTGGGATTGGAAACAGAGTTTGAAGGATTTGAGGAATATAATAATGTTCTTGGTACTCTAAAAGCATCCCGTGTCATCCCGGATAAATTCTGCTATGCTAATTATGATGCTGCTCCTGGTCCATTTTTGTATACCAGTGATCAGGCCGGCAACATCTACAGGAAATCGCTTAGAAATGAATGGACCGGTTCTATCCGGGAACTGCATACCAGATTGAAGGAAAACGGATACGAGATTTGTACAAGCTTTGATGATTTTAAGGCATATGCGGCAAATAATCGGCTTGGTATTATGAATGCACCGGAAAAAGAAAAAAATGAGGCATATATCCGGATTCTGGAAAGTACCAGTGATATGCTGCCGAAGGATTGTATATTAAGTATATATGATTTTAAGAATACGATGGATAAATTGTATTCCGGTTCTATGGATTTTCATGAAGGTATTACATATAAATTAGTGACAAGAAAGGATCAGGAAATCCATTCTTATATTGATACCTATTCCGGAAACAGTGAACAGAATGTATTTGAACAGCTTTACAGTAAGGTACAGGAACCCGAATTAAGTAAGGTGATCAGCAGGCAGTATTATCAGGATCAGGTTAATTTTAATGAGAACCATTTGTTAAGACCATTGATGGTGCAGCTTAAGAAACAACAAAAACCAGTGGAGGATTCAGAAGAATTAAATGCCCTGATGAATTCAAATGATAAATTAAAAGAGGAGATAAAGAAGTTGGATCTTTCTCCTGCAGATGCAGAATTGTTAAAATTAAATGCCGGTAATATCCAGACGGAGCAGATTGCAAATATTGCAAGGCAACAGCAAATGGATCAGCAGATAAAACAGCAAAAAGTAAGAAACCAGCAACAGATGGAGCTTGCTATTTAAAAGATCGGAAAAGCCGGTTGTATCTGGAAAAAGATATTTTTGTATAATTTGTACAAAAGAAAAATTAAAAGATTCTAATTTTCACCTCTCATGAAGTGGGATGCAAAACAGATCTGCTTCTGAATGAGACAGTTTTTAGATTTAATTCCGTTAATCTGCACAAAAAGAGAGTCTTGGTGGAAGTTATAGAATCGTGTAAATTTGAAAGGGTGATAAAACGGTTGTTTGTATCAAGTGCAGACAGCCGTTTTTATAATCCTTATAAAAAAATCTGTCATATGATTAATGTCCTTAAATTATCATTCAATGGCATTATCAAACGACAGATTTTAAAATGACGGTATAGCACATTTGCTATAAATATAAAATGCAATTTTACTATAACATAAATAATTAAAAAAAGCAATAAAAAAGTAAAAAAGATGGAGAATATAAGATGCAGAGATTTGAGACGAAATATGATTTATTAAATGCGGCGTATAAGGATGTTAAGCTGAAAAAGGGAACGATAGCATTGTTACAGTATCTGGTACATAAGTCGAATAAGGAACAATGCTTTCCGGCAGTAGAAACTATAGCGAAGGCATTAAATGTGTGCAAACGTACTGTACAATACAATATGCGTAAATTGGAGAAAGCAGGTTATGTTATCCGGAAAGACAGATGGTATAATCACCAGCAGATGTCAAACCAGTATATTTTTAATTTTGGCATTACGGAAGATGCACCTGGTCAGTCCAGGTATTCAGAGATAGAAAAAGAAAAGATAAACGGTCTTATTTCAAATATGCCGGAAGATTGTAACGGTATGAAAGATGAAATATGCCAGGATAAAAACAATCAGGTGAAGATAAATAAGGCGGTAGAACTCTTGAAGATATATCATATGCATTTATCCAGCAGAGAAAAACTGTTACTGATTTACCTTTTTCATAGGGCAAATACAAAGGGTGTGGTTTATGATATTCCGGTTGTATTTATGGATGCGATTGGGATCGGAAACAGAACTTTTGAAAAGCTGTTAAGGAAGCTGCGGAATAAAAATTTAATACGGATAAAATATGCAGGGATTTCCGGTAAGAAAATGTTGCTAATTAAGTTAACTGGCAATGTATGGAAAGAAGCGGAGGCATCTGCTGTTGACAATGCATCTGCGGTTATTGGTATACAAGATAGCTGGAAAAATTCACAAAAGACAGTAACAGAGCAGAAGCAGGAATTGAAGAATAATGTACAAATTATAAAAAACAGATCCGTACTGCAGAAAAAGGATTGCCGCAGAATAAACTTCAGGAAAATCAATTCATCAATCTGGAAGAATATATGGAAAAAGTGCAAAGGTGCAATACAATCCGGGCTGGAAAAAATCAGGGTGATATTGCGTATTTGATTTCCCCTATGTCAAAAATTGCACCCTATCTATACTATAACCTGAAAGAAAAAAATATATCTAATAGGGTATGTATATAGGATATATAGTAAGTATATGATTAGAAGAGGAGAGCAGAAATGTTCTCCTTTTTGTGTTGCATGGAATAAAACAGAGAGCAAATAGAGGAGGACGTTTATGGAAATATTGATTAGAAATCTGGAGGAGTCTACTGTTAATACGCTGGACAAAAAGGCTCAAAAGGCTGGGATGTCAAGGCAGGAATATTTATTGATGCATCTTAACCGGCTGGCAGTAGTGGATGCGTACAGGGAAGAAAGGGAAGAATATTCTACCTTGGTGAAAAACATAGGAGTGATCATTGGGAACAATACAGAGCAGCTACAAAAGGTGGCAGAGCTCATGGAGGAAATTACGGATAAAATGGAGGATAAGTAAATGTCATTAGAGAAACATATCAAGCTTAGTCAGGAAGCAGAAAATATATTGTTAAAAATCCAAAAAGAAAAAGGTTTTTCGTCCATAAACCGGACGCTAGAATTTATTATAACTGACTATGAGAATAATTGTAACGTTGCAGAAACGGTATCAAAAAAGGTATCAGAGGATTTGTCAAAGGTACTGACCAGGATCCGTCTTGGAACCAATACAGCGGATGTTAACAGCCAGATTATTATCGAGCTGTTAAATGCGATTGTATATCAGTTTAATGTAGCACCCATGACAACACAGATGGATGAAACAACAGCTGTCAAAATAAGCCGTCAATCAATAAAAGATAAGATTGCGGGATTTAAACAGCGGAAAGATAATAAAGCAGGGCGGTGATAGGTTTGGGAGATATAAAAGCAGGTGTGGTTCTGGTCACGAAATTCATTCGACCGAATAGTGCAGCATATGCAGGATATATTGATTATATTGACCGTGACGAGGCGGTAAGAAATGAATATTCAGATAAATGGAATGGATATATAGATTATATGGGTAATCCTGAAAAAACATCGGAGCTGTTCAGTGCTTCATCTGACAGATTGTCGGGAGAAGAAAAACAGCAGCTGAAAAAGGATTTTGTCAGTGCACAGGAAAAAGGAAATCTGATGTGGCAGACAGTGTTGTCTTTTGACAACCGCTGGCTGGAAAAGCAGGGATTATATGACAGTGTTACCAATACGTTAAATGCAGACAAGATAAAAGAACTGACAAGAAACAGTATGAAAAAAATGCTGGAAAAGGAAGGAATAGTGGAATCGGCTGTGTGGTCTGCTTCCATACATTACAATACGGACAATATTCACATTCATATCGCTACGGTGGAGCCGGGGAGAACCCAACGGCCGATGAGAGAGAACGGAGAACCCAAAGGTGTCTGGAGACAGTCTACATTGAATGCGGGAAAGGCTTCTGTTGTCAATGCTATACTAATGCAGCAGGAGGAAAATAAGCTTATAAATGACCTGATAAGAAAAAATATTGTTGGAGGCAAGAGGGAGAAAATGATAGCTTATGATAAAGATTTACGTCAGTCATTTTTGAAAGTATATAATAATCTGCCAACCAATAAGCAGCATTGGAATTATAATAGTACCAGTTTAGGAAATTTGAACCGGAAGAACCTGGATGAATTATCAAGATTATTTATCCAGAAATTTCATCAAAAGGATTATGAGGAGTTTAAAAGGAATGTAGGAAAACAACAGGAAAAGTACAAAGAAGCCTATGGTGATGGAGAGAAGATCGTTAACCGGTATGCAGAAAACAAAGAAAAAGAATTATATGAACGTTTGGGAAATTCTATTTTAAAAGAAATGAAGGAGTATGACCGAAGACTTGCCAAAGAAGAACGTCAGGGAAGGCTTTCAGATAGGAAAATGGCAAATTACAAGTTGTCTGATACCTTAAATAATAAGCTCTTAGCAAACCAAGATATTCATAGTGGACTTAAAACAGTGGCAGTTGCCATGAATAGAATAAATAAAGCTTTTAAAAAAGATTTTCAGTCTATGAAGAACCTGGCAGAATATGAAAAATTGCAGCAGAAAATTGAAATGCAAAAGAAAGATATGGATATAGATGTATAAAAATGAAAGATTTGATTAAAAAATTTAAATAAACTAATTTAATAAAAATAGGAATTGACTGTAAGCAAGAAAACATAAAGTGATAAGGTGTGTTTTAAAAGTGAGATTTTGAAAAAAATATATAGTTTAACAAAAAAACGAGTAAAAAAAACACCTTTTTTACAAAAAAATAATCTCTTTTTTAGAAAGGACTATTATATCCAGTAAAATCAATGCTTTCAGAATTGTTAAGGTGCTATTTTTTTGCTTGATTTTGTAGGATATGGATAAAAAAACAGCAAAATATGTCCATAACTATGGATATTTGCCTTGAATTTTGATATCACAGAAACGTTAGGCTTTGCCTAACCTATCATGGCACATGATAGCACGTTTTCCTTATGCTCTTTTTTTAAAAAGGGTTTTAAAAAACTAAACTTATAGTGCGAAATGCGGCGGGTGTACGAAAGAATGCCAAAAGGATAAGACCGGAAAGAAAAAATGGAAAAAGTGCAGAGGATATGCTATACTGGTCGTGTTGTCGAATCCCACCGACTCAGGAGGGAGGTGGATATCTAGTGCTGACTTCATTTTTTCTTTCCGTATTGGCAGGTATAGTTGCCTACTATATTTGCAAATGGCTAGACGGAGGAAATGACAACAACTAACCTGGGTTGCTCCACCATAAAAAGAGAAGAACCCCCAGTAGCTGGAACTACTGGGGGTTCAATTTGTGCATATCTAATATGCTGACTTCATTTGCCTAGGCATAATATATCATATGCTTCAGCTAAAATCAAGTATTCCCTTTTTTAAAAAGATTTAGTATTAATTTTTGTTTTTTAATTCTCGCTGTCGCCAATGGCGACAAACCCTGTTCAGCCGTTGAATTTACTGGGCTTACACAGGTTTGTATTTTGTTAATTATTTATTGTTTTTTTGTCCTGTATCTCTGTGATTCAGATAACTTCTGCTGTAGGAAAACCATTGAGAGGGGGTAATCTGAAGTGCTTTTAATACTTCTGCCCGTGACATGGTCTTTTCTTCCCAGCATTTGTAATAGTAAGCAAAATTGTCTGGAAGTTTGAGAATGGGACGTCCTAGATGAACACCCCGTGCCCGTGCAGCTGCAATTCCTTCTGCCTGCCGCTGCCGGTTGGTGATCCGTTCCTGTTCTGCAACAGCTGCCAAGACTTCTATTAGAATATTATTAACCATGTCAAGAATCCAGTCATCTTCACCAAAATCATGCATTGTAGTAGGAATGTTTGTAATTTTCACACGAATTTGTTTAGAACGGAGTTTGTTAAGCTCATCCTTGATTTCTTCCTTGTTCCTTCCCAGGCGATCTAACTCTTTGATGTAAAGGGTATCTCCGGATTTGAGTTTACGCATTAATCTTTTATACGCTGGTCGATTAAAATCTTTTCCGGACTGTTTGTCAACAAAAATGTGATCCTCAGTAAGTCCCAGTTCTTTCATAAAATCCATTTGCCGATGGATCTTTTGTGTAGCATCCGATATGCGGATGTAACCATATCTTTGCGGATTTTGGTTTGGTTGCTCTTGTTGTTTCTTCATTTGAATAAACCTCCTATATTGTAATAAATTTGCATTATTACAATATGTGAAAACAGATAAACACAAAAGGCTTGCCTTTTGTGTTCTACTTAATTATAAACAAAAGTAGGTATTTGTCAATGCTAAATAGGTATTAAAGTAAATTATTTAGTGCATTTTCCACAAATTATTTTACAAAAATAAAAAGCAAGCCTTTTTTAGCTATGTTATTTTATCAGAAAATTCTGCTGAATTCTGCCGAAAGAATTTTCTGATAAGGTAATATACAGTGAAGCTATAGACGGTATAGCATATTGGTATATTTATATGTAAACCGAAATTCATGTAAAGATACAGAAGTAATCTGCTTCGAGCGTAAATCTGTTTGGAGCGGAGTGTCTCCTGAAATAGAGCAGGGATAAAGACTTGTCTGTTACCGGCTGCATGGAATTGGAAGTAGGCGTGAACCATAGAAATTGAATAATACTGATGCAGTTGGGCGTTGGTTGTTTAAATGAGCGAGTTTAGTCTGGAAAGCCTGCAAGGATGTGGAAGCAAAATAGAAAGAGAGGTGAATCATACAAACATGACACGGAGCGGACTTTTTATAACCAAAATGAATCCCACCTGTTAAAGGATATTTGCCTTTTAGCTGGACGCAGATGTAATACTTGATTTATTTGCTTTTTCGTCTCAGGAAAAGAAAAATTTGTTGAGGAACCGGTAAATATTATAGCATTTAGTTATGAAGAGTACCTAAAGGGTTCGAATGGATCCGGGAGAGCAATATGCTGACTGTATCAGTTGTAGATTAAATATAAAGGAAACGTAAGTATATACACCGTGTAAATTTACGCTTCCTTTATATAAATATACTCATTCATGCAAATATGAGAGGAGGAGTGGTGAATGGGAAAGACAAAAACTTCTTCTCTCAACTTGCAATCAGATGAACAAGATGATAATGTGATTAATGGTTGTAAAAATAAAATACAGAAGGGAAGAATGGGTAAACAAAGGAATATTATAAAAATAAGTAAACGGCGAACTGCTACGTTAAGAGCAGATGGAAGATATCAGGTTTATTGTAAAATTGATGGGAAACGGAAGGCTTGTTATGGAAACACAGAATACAAAGCAAATTGTGAAGCGGATATTCAAGAGGCAGATCAGGATATTAAGGAAATATTATCAAGCGATAAGAGGTATGTATTTGAATATTGCTTTTACCGCTACAGAAATTACCTTTTGTTTTATACAGCTATAGAAAAACAGACAATTGATCGTTATGAGGCAACCTATAACAAATATTTTCCGGGAAGTGGCTTGAATCAGAAGGATGTCAGAAAGATAACTTCTGCTGATATTTCAGAATTCTTAAATTCTATTTTGCATGAATTAAAGAGAATCACGACGAAGGAGTATCAGAGGATTAAACATATTATTAAGGCGGTTATCAACTTTATCTATGATGAAGAATTGGATGAGGAGACAGAACCAGTCTTGGACTGGGAAAAGATAAAGCGGAAAATACCAAAAGGAAAAATATATAATAAGGTTGCAAGAGAATATGCTGTATCCAGTAAAGATAAAAATATTTTACGGAATAAGATATTGGAAGAAAATATATATCCGGACAAGTTTGCACATGTGCTTATGCTGTTGATTAATTTTAGTTTAGGTTTACGGATTGGTGAATTGGCAGCACTTACTGTAGATGATGTTGATTTTGACAGACAGGTTGTGTATGTTGATAAGAGTTGCAAGAGACATAATGAAAGGGATGAATATGGGAATAAAGTAGGGAAATGTGTTTACTATGATGGAACTACCAAGACACCGAAAGGAATTCGTGAGATCCCAATATCTGAAACTGCAAGGCAGTTGTTTCAGATATTAATGAAGTACCGTAAAAGTAAGGGGTATAAGTCAAAGTACCTGGCATATGATGGTGAGACATTGAATGCCAGAGCAGCGGCAATGGCAGAGATATTAAATAAGTTATGTGAAAAAGCTGATATCCAGGAATTTCATTCACATATTATCAGAAAGAGTTTCGCCAGTGCATTAAGTAAATGTCCTGATATTGACATAGCTACTATATCAGAATACCTAGGACATGCCCAGGTTTCTACAACGCTAAATAATTATATTATACCGGCAAATGAAACGATTGATAATAAGATAAAGCAAATGTCGGGATATGTATAATGGAATTGGAATAAAATTTGACAACAGGGAAAGTGCTTGAAAACACTGGAAGAGTTGGACTTTCTCACATGAAAAGACGGGGCAGATTGACAACAAAATAAGCACCCCTAAGGGTGCTCAAGCCAGCATATACGAGTCTTCTGACCAATGCAGTTGATGGGAGTTGAACCCACACGAGTGTTACCTCACTAGAACCTGAATCTAGCGCGTCTGCCATTCCGCCACAACTGCATATCTATCTGCTATATGCAAACGACTTTTACATTCTAAACTATTTTTGCCAGAAAATCAAGAGAAATTTTTTATTTATTAAAATTACACTTGTGAAAATTAAAAATATTGCAATATATGGTTTATTATATTAAGTAATATTAAAATATATATAATATTATAAATAAAAGCAGGTAGTATAATTAATATTATTTGGTCAAATATACTAAAAAGTTTCTTTCTTCTTCCCATAGAAATGGTTTTGTGGTAAAATAAATAAGCTATTATAAGGATTTTGAAAAATTTAAGGTCGCTTTAGAAAATTAATATGCTTTTAAATTATAAAATAGAAAAAGTGATAAGATAACAAGGAGGTCTATTTATGAAACCATATAGGGATTTGACAAGGGCAGAATTACTTGCATTAAAAGAATCTTTAAATAAGGATTATCAGGAAGTACAGAAAAAGGAATTACAGCTTGACATGTCAAGAGGGAAGCCGGGTATATCACAGTTGGATTTATCCCTTCCAATGTTAGATGTCCTGACTTCGAAAGATGAGATGAAAGCAAGTGATGGTATGGATATCCGAAATTATGGTGTATTAGATGGGATTCCGGAAGCTAAACAATTGATGGCAGAAATGATGGATACAACAGCAGACCATGTGGTAGTATTTGGTAATGCCAGCTTGACGATTATGTATGATACCGTTTCACGTGCTATGTTAAAAGGACTTCTTGGTGAAACTCCATGGTGCAAATTGGATAAGGTAAAATTTCTTTGTCCGGTTCCAGGGTATGATAGACATTTTGCAATTACGGAAAGTTTAGGGATTGAAATGATTAATATTCCGTTATTGGAAGATGGTCCGGATATGGATCTGGTTGAAAAGTATGTCAGTGAAGACCCGGCAGTAAAGGGAATCTGGTGTGTGCCGAAATATTCGAATCCAACCGGAATTTCTTATTCGGATGAAGTGGTGAAACGAATGGCAGCCCTGAAACCTGCTGCAAAGGATTTCCGCATTTTCTGGGATAATGCGTATTGTATTCATCATTTGTATGAGGAAAAACAGGATAAGATTCTGGATATTATTTCAGAGTGTGAAAAGGCAGGAAATCCGGATATGGTGTTTGAATTTGCCTCGACTTCTAAAGTTTCCTTCTCTGGTGCCGGGGTTGCAGCAATTGCAGCCTCTAAAGCAAATATAGATGATTTGAAGAAAACAATGACAATCCAGACAATCGGATATGATAAGATTAACCAGCTAAGACACGTAAAATTCTTTAAAAACCGGGCAGGGTTAGATGCACATATGATGAAACATGCAGCATTAATGAGGCCGAAATTTGAGGCAGTTTTAGAGGTATTAAATGAGGAATTAAAGGGGCTTGAAATTGGAAGCTGGATTGTTCCAAGAGGTGGATATTTCATTTCTTTTAATGCTTTAGAGGGCTGTGCAAAGGATATTGTAGCAAAATGTAAAGATGCAGGTGTTGTTATGACTGGAGCCGGAGCTACATATCCGTATGGAAAAGATCCGTTAGACAGCAATATTCGTATTGCTCCGTCTTTCCCAACGCCGGAAGAGATGAGGGAAGCAGCGAAGTTATTTACCCTTTGTGTAAAGATGGTAAGTGTAGATAAAATGTTAGAGGCAATGTGATATCATTAAGAATAATGGATAAAAGCGGGCAGGCGTACGGGGTCTGTCCGCTTTTGGATGATATGGGAAGGGCGCAGGGTTATATTATGGCGAAAAAAGAAAATAAAACCAATGCAATGAGAATTTTAGACAAAAATAAAATTGCTTATCGCACAAAAACATATCAATGTGATGAATTTATAGATGGGATTCATGTAGCGGATCTTAATGGAGATTCATATGACCAGTCTTTTAAAACACTGGTTACAGTAGGAAAGACAGGAATATATTATGTTTTTGTGATTCCGATCAATAAAGAAATTGACTTAAAAAAGGCGGCAAAAATTGTAGGTGAGAAATCCGTTGAAATGCTTCATGTAAAAGATATCTATACTGTGACAGGATATATCCGCGGAGGCTGTACGCCTCTAGGAATGAGAAAACTTTATCCTACGGTAATTCAGGAAAGTGCAAAGGATTTTGAAGAAATTATTATTAGTGGCGGAAGGCTGGGTGTGCAGATTTTATTAAATCCACTGGATTTGGCAGGAGTAGTAAATGGAAGTTTTGCGGATGTGACAGTGGCGGAGAAGGCTGTTGCAGGAGAAAAGGAATGAATCAAAGGGTTATTGCATTGGAAAGGAAGTACAGGTTTAATAATTTGATATAGACAGAAAGTGTGCACTGAACCGGTGCACATTTTTCTGTCTATTGTATTGTTAAAAAGACTGAAGGCAAACATTATTTATCTGCTTTTGCGTTTCCTGCCTTTGCCTTTCCTTGAATTTCCGGAACGGGTGGTGCGTCATTTTTTGGAAAATGATTTTTTTTGTTGCTTTGTGTTCCATGTGGTTCCTCGGGATTAGGTCTTTTCATTCCTGCTTTTGCCATTATAATCACCTCTTTTTATTATTTTTTTTCAGTATGGGTAAAAAGCGATGAAATTATGCAGGATAACAGCTTGTTTACAAGTTGACAAATACCCATATAGGGTATATTATAGATTGAGAACATGGCAGGCAGAGTATTTGAATTAGCAGGTGAATCATAATCTGGCGGGAAGATGAATGTTATAGAAGATACATTTTCGTAAATACTAATAAAAAATCAGGAGGAAATAAAATGAGGGAAGAACGGTATCAAATATCCGGTATGAGCTGTGCGGCATGTAGTGCTTCAGTGGAACGGGTTACAAGACGGATGGAAGGCGTTGTTGAAAGTGATGTGAATTTAACGACGGAATGTATGAGGATTTTATATGACGAGAATTTGGTTGACCGGGAGATGATTACAGCCAAAGTGGAAAAGGCTGGTTTTGGCTGTGAATTATTAGAGGCTCCGGGGGAAAGTGAAAGCAGCCAGGATACAGGAAATACGTCAAAAACAATAGAAAATACAAAGGTATCCACCAAAGACAGCCGTCAGGAAAAACAAAAAAAAGAGCAGGAGACAGCAGATCAATTACTTAAGGAAAAAAAGAGGCGTCTTGTAGCGACAATGGTTTTTACCGCAGTACTTTTATACGTATCCATGGGGCATATGCTCCCGTTTCCGCTTCCTCTGCCGGAGATTATGGATATGAAAAAGTATCCGGTTAATTTTGCTTTAACGCAGCTTATTTTTACAATTCCGGTATTGGTTTTAAATTATGAGTTGTTTGTATCGGGAGTAAAATCTTTAAAAAATCTGCATCCCAATATGAATGCTTTGGTAACCATTGGATGCGGAACCTCTTTTTTATATAGTTTAGCTGTTACGTATTTGATTTCTGTGGATAAGCATTATGTGCATCAGCTCTATTATGAATCTGCTGCAGTTGTAGTGGCTTTTATCAGCCTTGGAAAATATCTGGAGCATAATAATAAAGAAAAGACAAAGGGAGCGATCTATGAATTAATGGCATTGGTACCGGAGGTGGCATTTAAAGTAACTGAAGAAGATAAAATATTAGAGGTACCGGTTGAAAATGTAAGGATTGGGGATATTTTACTGGTAAAACCTGGAAACAAGGTGCCCATTGACGGGATTGTCATAAAGGGGGAAAGCGGTGTCGATGAATCCATGCTGACGGGGGAAAGTATGCCGGTAAGGAAACAGGCGGGAGATGGAGTGATTGGCGGAAGCGTAAATCAGAATGGGATGCTTTATATGGAAGTTACTAAGATTGGAGAGGATACCACGCTGGCAAAAATTATTCATTTTGTAGAGGAGGCTCAGGGAAAGAAGGCTCCCATTTCTAAAGTGGCAGATCAGGTGGCAGGAGTATTTGTGCCGACGGTAATTGCAATCGCCATTTTGGCGGCTTTGGTCTGGGCTGTTCTCGGTTACGAGACGGCATTTGTGTTGAAAATATTTACGGCAGTATTGGTGATTGCCTGTCCATGTGCTTTAGGGCTCGCAACGCCTACAGCAATTATGGTAGGAACTGGTCTGGGTGCAAAATATGGTATTCTGGTGCGAAGCGGTGAGGCATTGGAACAGATTCATAAGGTGACAGCAGTGGTATTAGATAAGACAGGAACCATCACAAAAGGACAGCCGGAAGTGATTGATATCATTGTGAAGGATGAAGTAGACGTCAGCAAAGGAGATGGAGAAAATACAAATTCTTTGTCTGAAAAACAGCTAAGGATATTGCGTATGGCGGCAGTTCTGGAACAGGGATCCGATCATCCGTTGGCACAGGCTGTTGTAAAAAGCTATGAAAGTCATCATGGAAAGTTACAAGGCGAAATAACAGACTTTGTAAACGTTTCCGGAAAGGGGATTTGTGCAAAGCTGGATGGATGTAGTGTTTATGCGGGAAATGAAGCTTTGATGAGGGATTATCAGATAGAGATAGAGGATTGGAAAGAAGAGTGCCGGGAGGCGGAACGGACGGGAGCTACCCTTATTTTTACAGCGAAAGATAGGAAAATGCAGGGTATTATACTGGTGGCAGACGGAGTAAAGGAAACTTCAGCAGAAGCGGTTCGTTCTCTTCAGGAAAAAGGGCTTACAGTGTATATGATTACCGGAGACCGGGAAAATGCAGCACAGGGTGTGGCAAAACAGGTGGGAATTGAGAATGTATTTGCGGGGGTACTGCCGGAGCAAAAGGCAGGATATATAAAAGATTTGCAAGAACAGGGCGAAATTGTTATGATGGTAGGAGACGGAATTAATGATGCACCGGCATTGACCCAGGCGGAAATTGGCTGTGCTATTGGAAACGGAAGTGATATCGCACTGGAATCCGGTGACATTGTATTGATGAAATCTGATTTGTCAGATGTGGCAAGGGCAATCAGGTTATCCGTGCTTACGATACGAAATGTGAAACAGAATTTATTCTGGGCATTTTGCTATAATGTAATCGGAATTCCCATTGCGGCAGGATTACTGTATCCATTTACCGGACATTTGTTAAATCCGCAGTTTGCCGGGCTGGCGATGGCGTTAAGCTCTGTCTGTGTGGTGAGTAATGCACTTCGTTTAAGGGGGAAGAAATTATAGTTTGATGGATAAGGAGAGGAAAGATGGAGAAATGTAACAAGGAGTGCTGCAGTTGTCAGACGAAGCACAGAGATGGGGCAGAATTTAAGAAATTGATGAACCGGTTAAACCGTATTGAAGGTCAGGTGCGGGGGATAAAGGGAATGTTAGAAAAGGATGCGTATTGCATTGATATTATTACTCAGGTGGCGGCAGTTCAGTCGGCACTGGCGGGTTTTAATAAAGCCCTGCTTAGGGAACATATTTCTACCTGTGTGGTAGAGGATGTTAAGCTGGGAAAGGAAGATAAAGTAGAGGAACTTATTAATACTCTGCAAAAGTTAATGTAGGAACTATTTAATTTAAGGGCAATCAGTCAAAGTCCGGCAAGCCGGACTTTGATGAATGTCTTAAGGTACTGACTTAGGAGGTGTCAGATTATGAATGTTTTAAAAGTAGAAGGAATGAAATGTGACGGCTGTGTCAAAAGGGTGACCGAGGGATTAAAGGCAGAAGGGATTGCTGCGGAGGTTTCTCTGGAAAATAAGACGGTTTCTTTTGAGGGAGATGAACATATTGTAAAGACAGCAGTTTCCGAAATAGAAGACCTGGGTTTTGAGGTTGTGTCGTAAATCTGCAGGCATGTCTGGCTTGTTGTTTGCAGGAATAAATACCCCGCCCTTTTGGGCGGGTCAGGTCCTGTGCTCTGTCTCCTGTACCGTGGATGTTGCCTGCCGGGCTTGCCGTAAAATGTGATATAATGTCGGTTCCGCGTGAAAGGTTTTCATTAACTGTTTTACTTCTGCAAATGCCTGTTCCCGCTTTTCTTTGCTCCGTTTTCCTTTTACGGCACGAATCAGGATGTTTTTAGGAGAATGTGCAATGTCAATAAATTCCAGAAGCTGTGTTTTATATCCGCAGTATTCTAAAAGGTTGGCACGGATTGCGTCGGTCATTAAGGCAGACATCCGTTCCTTGACAATGCCGTAGCGTGTCAGTGCAGCTAATTCATCCGTATAGATCTGACTGTTTAGTTCGTGCTGACAGCATGGCACAGATAAAATGATGCCGGCATTCCACTGAATGGCATTAAAAAGGGCATAGTCGGTGGCAGTGTCACAGGCATGAAGAGAGATTACCATATCCACCGGTTCAGTAGTCTGATAGCCGTTGATGTCTCCAAGCTCAAAATGCAGATTATCATAATGGTATTTTGTCGCAGTTTCGTTGCATTTTCGGATGACATCTTCTTTTAAATCCAATCCAGTCATGTGTACACGGTATCTTTTTAATTCCACCAGATAAAAGTAGAGGATAAATGTAAGGTAAGATTTGCCGCATCCAAAATCTATAATATGCATATCTTTACTCGGATAGTCTTTTATAACATCTTCCACTAATTCAAGAAAACGGTTAATCTGTCTGTATTTGCCGTACATGGAGTGTACTATCTTGCCGTCTTTGGTAAAGATCCCTAAGTCCATTAGTGGGGGAATTACCGTACCTTCTTTTAAAAGGTAATTTTTTTTCCGGTTATGGGAGATAAGCGGGGTGCCGTCAACACAAATACATTTTGAGGATGGATTAGGGATGCTTTTGTTGATGGTTTGTGCTGCTTTTTGTTTCAGATCATTACTGGTTTGCCGGTGTGTGTTGGAAAGCAGTTTTCCTTTTTTGGTTACCTTATAATCCCACTGCCTGTTGCTTTTCCAAATATTCAATTGACTATAAATAGAAGGAAAAGAATCCAATGTGATATTTGTTAAAATATTCAGGTCTATGTTTTCATGGAATGCCTGTTTGTCTGTAAATCGTGTAATCTGATAGCAATCCGTTCCTTTTAATTCAATTTTTTGTATCATGGTTTTTTTATATGGATATGTCTTGTCTGCCGGATTGCTGAGTATCAGTTTATCCGGTAGGTCTGTCAGTACATCAGTGATTTGCTTTTGTTCTATTGTGTTCAGCATTATATATTCCACCTGTCGTTTCTTTTCGTTGTTATGCTAAGAGCCTGCATTGCCAGTATACCATATTTCTTGATTCCATAACAAGGGATTAAAAATTCAAAAAACGATTGATATATTATCAAAAGGATAGTAAGATAGCGTCAACACAGAGATAATAAGAAAAGGAGAGAGGTAGAATGAAGAAAACATTAATTGTAGTAGACATGCAAAAGGATTTTATTGATGGTTCTCTTGGAACGAAGGAAGCGGAGGCAATTGTAGAAAAGGTAAAGAATAAGATCACACAATACAAAGAACGGGGAGATAAAATTATTTTTACCCGGGATACGCATCAGGAAGATTATCTTAATACAAATGAAGGAAAACATCTTCCTGTTGTACATTGTAAAAAAGGAACAGACGGTTGGGAGATTGCAAAGGGGTTGGAGGTTCCCGGTGCTATTTATATTGACAAACCAAATTTTGGATATATGAACTGGAAGGATTATCATTTAGAAGAGGTGGAGTTGGTGGGACTTTGTACCGATATTTGTGTCGTATCCAATGCGTTGATTATTAAGGCTGCATATCCGGAAATTAAAGTTACCGTAGATGCAAGGTGCTGTGCTGGTGTAACACCGGAAAGCCATGAAGCCGCACTCACTACAATGAAGATGTGCCAGATTGAGGTAATAGAGTAGTGTTTTTTGGAGGACAACATGAAACTGAAATGCTGTATTCATAAAAGAAAAAAAGAGTTTGAAGATTTGACGAATTCTTTCCTGATGGATATAATGAACGCATAAATATAGCACAAATACAAAAAATATAAGAAATTTAAGGAGATGCATATGTGGATAGCAGATGGCTGGAAAGACTATGAAGTAATTGACACATCTAATGGAGAAAAATTAGAACGATGGGGAAAGTATATCCTGCTGCGTCCGGATCCGCAGGTGCTTTGGAATACTCCGAAAAAGAATCCTGCATGGAAAAAACTGAATGCCCATTATCACCGAAGCAGAAAAGGCGGTGGGGAATGGGAATTTTTTGACCTGCCGGAGCAGTGGTCGATTCATTATAGAGATTTGACGTTTCATTTAAAGCCTTTTAGTTTTAAACATACTGGTTTATTTCCAGAGCAGGCAATCAATTGGGACTGGTTTTCTGATTTGATTAAGAAAGCAGAGCGTCCTATTAAAGTATTAAATCTCTTTGCCTATACTGGAGGTGCAACTTGTGCTGCAGCAAAAGCAGGGGCACGGGTTACTCATGTAGATGCTTCTAAGGGAATGGTTACCTGGGCAAAGGAAAATGCACAGGCCTCCGGACTTTCGAATGCTCCAATTCGTTGGATTGTAGATGACTGTGTGAAGTTTGTAGAGAGGGAAATACGACGTGGGAATCGTTATGATGCGATTATCATGGATCCCCCTTCTTATGGAAGGGGTCCGAAGGGGGAAATCTGGAAGATTGAGGAAAAGATTCATCCGTTTATAGCACTTTGTGGGCAATTGTTAAGTGAGAAACCGCTATTCTTTCTGGTGAATTCCTATACGACAGGGCTTGCGCCTGCTGTGCTGAGCTATCTGATTTCGACAGAAGTTGTTGCAAGGCATGGCGGTTATGTGGAATCACAGGAAATCGGACTTCCGGTTTCGGATAATGGATTGATTTTGCCCTGTGGTGCGGCTGGAAGATGGCAGTTTTAAGTCAATAATCCCAATATGACTGGCATCGCCCAATATCTGTACAGGTGCAGCCAACTGACTCGCTGCTCACAGGAATCAAATGAGGAGGGATATGATTTGGAGAGACAACAGGCAATTAAAAAGAAGCGGACAAGCAATGATTATCCGTTATTTATAGATAAAATAGTGTGGGTTGGATTACTTATGTTAGTTCAGTTAATCTTTCTTTTGGTTGCATATACACAGTTGAAAGAGCATTATTTTGATATTCAGGCAGGGCTTGCCTTTATCAGCCTGCTGGTGGTAATTTATATTATTAACCAACCCATTAATCCGGCTTATAAACTTGCATGGTGTACCACAATTCTATTTGTTCCGGTGTTCGGCGGTCTTTTCTATCTTTTGCTGTCGGTAAATAGTACAAGACGTAAATTCCGAAAAAGTATTCGGGCAGCAGTCACAGAATCGAAAACGCATCTGACACAGGATACATCTGTTTTGGAACATATAGAAGAAATCAGTAAGCATGCTGCACCACAGGCTAGATATATATATAATCTTGCAAAATATCCTGTCTATGAACAGACCAGTGTTAAATATTTTTCCTCTGGGGAAGAAATGTTTTTGTGTATGTTAGATGAACTAAAAAAAGCAAAACACTTCATTTTTATCGAATATTTTATCATACATGAAGGTGCCTTCTGGGACAGCGTTTTAGAAATTTTGAAGGAAAAAGCAAGAAATGGGGTAGAAATCAAGATTATTTATGATGATATGGGGAGTGTCAGTACGCTTCCTCCTGCGTACTATCTGGAACTGCGGGAATATGGAATAGAATGTTATTGTTTTAATCCGTTTAGTCCCACATTATCTCTCCGATTAAATAACCGGGACCACAGGAAGATTACTGTAGTAGACGGACATACTTCCTTTACCGGCGGAATCAATCTTGCAGATGAATATATCAATAAGCTGGATATGAATGGTCATTGGAGGGATACCGGTGTCATGTTAAAGGGAGATGCAACCTGGAATTTTACGGTTATGTTTCTGCAAATGTGGCAGCATGTTTCGGAGCAGCCTGTGGATTATGAAAAATATCACCTGAAACCGGAAGAGTTTCCGATGGAATGTCAAAAAAGAGCAGACGGATTTGTTCAACCATATGCGGATAATCCGCTATTTTCAGAGATTGTTGCAGAAAACGTATATCTGAATATGATTCACCGGGCTACAAAATATGTCTATATTACGACACCATATCTGATTGTAGATAATGAAATGATTACGGCACTCACTCTGGCTGCCCAGAGTGGCATTGACGTGCGAATCATAACACCGGGGATTCCCGATAAAAAAACCGTTTTCATGATGACCCGTTCCTTTTATGAACCGCTTACAAAGGCAGGGGTGAAGATTTATGAATATACACCGGGATTTATTCATTCTAAGATGATGGTGGTGGATGATAACTATGCAGTTGTGGGTTCCATTAATTTGGATTTCCGGAGCCTGTATCTGCATTTTGAGTGTGCAACCTTTTTATATCACAGCAAGGTTATTAACAGTATTAAGGAAGATATTGAAAATACAATAGAGGTTTCAGGGGAAATCACATATGAATCCTGTCTGAGTATGAACCGGCCATATCGTTTGTGGCAGGGATTGCTGCGTTTGTATGCTCCGCTTTTGTAGGAATATTGTACGGGAAAAAATACAATTTATTGAAAAAAGTTCTTGCAATCCCCTGAAACATAAGGTATACTAGCACTTGCTGTGACATTGATAGCGTAGAAGCGTGAGGTTGCTGCCCGTTGTGGCAGGTTTTTCCGTGGAGCGAATGTCAAGTTAAGAAACTGACGGCAAGTCACTGTACGAATAACCATCCTGTTAAAGGGAAATGACGTGTGAAAGTTGTATTGTAAAATGCTTCAAAATATGACACACACGGGAGAGTGTACAGTCACCGCTTGTCGTACTCGATGAATAAGTGCGAAAAGGAGGCGGCTTTTTTTATGGCAAACCAGGTAATGAGAATTACACTTAAGGCGTATGATCACAAATTAATTGATCAGGCTGCAGCAAACATTATTGATACTGTTAAGAAGACAGGTGCGAAGGTTTCTGGTCCTGTACCGATGCCGACTAAGATTGAAAAAATCACAATTCTTAGAGCGGTTCATAAGTACAAAGATTCCAGAGAGCAGTTTGAGCAAAGAACACATAAGAGATTAATCGACGTGATTGCACCAACTCAGAAGACAATCGATGCATTACAGAAGTTGGATATGTCTGCTGGTGTTTACATCGATGTAAAGATGAAAACAAAATAATTGTGAAAAAAGATTCACAGAGCAATATTTAATATGTAAGTACAGTATACCTAATGGGCGTTGAGCCAAATTTAGAATGATTGCCAAGGCAATCCGCTGTAGATTAATTAGGAGGAAATAATTAAAATGAAGAAAGCAATTTTAGCTACAAAAGTCGGAATGACTCAAATCTTCAACGAAGACGGTGTGCTGACACCCGTTACCGTATTACAGGCAGGACCTTGTGTAGTAACACAGGTTAAGACATTGGACAACGATGGATATGAAGCAATCCAGGTTGGTTACGGTGAAAAGAAAGAAAAAATAACAACAAAGGATGTATCAGGTAAGAAAGTGATTAGAAATCCACATGGTGCTGGCAAAGCAGAGGTAGGACATTTCAAGAAAGCAAATACCACCCCAAAAAAATTTGTAAGAGAATTCAGAGTTGAAAACGCTTCCGAGTACGTTGCCGGAGAAAGTGTTATTAAAGCAGATATCTTCTCTGAAGGGGATAAGATTGATGTAACAGCTAAGTCAAAGGGTAAGGGATTTGCAGGCGGTATTAAGAGACATGGACTGCATACTGGTCCTAAGACTCATGGTTCCAAATACCATCGCCATGCAGGTTCGAATGGATGTGCAACAGACCCTGGTAAAGTATTCAAGGGTAAGAAGATGGCAGGTCATATGGGAGCTGTCAGAGTTACCGTTCAGAACTTGGAGATTGTTAAAATAGATGCAGAGAATGACGTTATTCTAGTAAAAGGATCTGTACCAGGTCCTAAGAAGTCATTGGTTATGATTAAAGAAACTGTAAAAAGTGGTAAGTAATCTGCAGGAAGGAGGAATTTAGAATGGCACAGGTAGCTGTTTACAATACCGAAGGTAAAGAAGTTGATAAGTTAGAGCTTAACGATTCTGTATTCGGTGTAGAAATAAATGAGCATTTAGTTCACATGGCAGTTGTAGCTCAGTTGGCAAACAAGCGTCAGGGAACTCAGAGCGCTAAGACACGTGCAGAAGTGCGTGGAGGCGGAAGAAAACCTTGGAGACAAAAGGGAACAGGTCATGCCAGACAGGGTTCTACAAGATCTCCTCAGTGGACAGGTGGTGGTGTTGTGTTTGCACCAAAGCCAAGAGATTACTCTATGAAGTTGAATAAGAAAGAAAAAGTGAATGCTATGAAATCTGTACTGACTTCAAGAGTGAATGAAGAAAAATTCATTGTGTTAGATGAGTTTAAACTAGATGAAATTAAGACAAAGAAGTTTGTAGAGGTTATGAATAACCTAGAGGTAGCAAAAGCATTAGTTATAACAAAGGATAATGACCGGAATCTGGTATTATCTGCAAAGAATGTTCCTGGTGTAAAGACTACTTTGACAAATGCAATCAATGTATATGATATTCTGAAGTATGACACTGTTGTGATTACGAAGGATGCAGTAGCAGCAATTGAGGAGGTGTACGCATAATGGCAGATATTAAATATTATGACGTAATTCAGAAACCTATCATTACCGAAAAGTCAATGGATGCTATGGCTGAGAAGAAGTATACGTTTCAGGTTCATCCAGAGGCAAATAAGACTATGATCAAGGATGCCGTTGAAAAAATGTTTGAAGGAACAAAGGTTGCCAAAGTAAACACTATGAATCTTGATGGTAAGAAAAAGAGACGTGGTATGGTTTATGGAAGGACCGCAAAGTCTAAGAAAGCGATCGTTCAGTTAACGGCAGACAGCAAAGATATTGAAATCTTTGAAGGACTATAGGCATTGAGCACTTAACGAAAACAAGCCGAAGGTGCAGTTTGAGGTTAGTGCGAAAGCCCATCCCGATACTTAATGAGAACGAGCAAAGCGAAGTTCGAATTTAGTAGAGTGGATGATGAAATTGTGCGAAAGCTTGAAGGGGAACGCAACAAGCCGAAGGTGCAGTTTGAGGTTAGTGCGAAAGCCAGATAACAATTCATACGCAAGCAAGCGTGATAATAAATGCAATTTGAAAGGAGAAAGAAAATGGGAATAAAAACATATAACCCATATACACCTTCCAGAAGAAATATGACTGGTTTGGATTTTGATGTGATTACAAAGACAACTCCTGAAAAATCCCTTACAACTTCTTTAAAGAAGACAGCTGGTCGTAATAATCAGGGAAAGATTACGGTAAGACACCATGGTGGTGGATCTAGAAGAAAATATAGAATTATCGATTTTAAGAGAAGAAAAGATGATATTCCTGCAACTGTTGTTTCGATTGAATATGATCCAAACAGAACTGCAAATATCGCATTGATCAGTTATGCTGATGGTGAGAAAGCTTATATTCTTGCTCCTGTAGGTTTGCAGGTTGGCGATAAGCTGATGAATGGTGCAAATGCAGAGATTAAAGTCGGCAACTGCCTTCCTTTAGAAGCTATTCCAGTTGGTACAGAGATACACAATATTGAGTTATATCCGGGTAAAGGTGGACAATTGGTTCGTTCTGCTGGTAATTCAGCACAGCTTATGGCAAAAGAAGGAAAGTATGCAACTCTTCGTCTGCCGTCAGGTGAGATGAGAATGGTTCCGATTATTGCCCGTGCAACAGTCGGTCAGGTTGGCAACATTGAACATGGTCTTGTTAATATCGGTAAGGCTGGACGGAAACGTCATATGGGTATCCGCCCTACAGTTCGTGGTTCTGTTATGAACCCTAACGACCATCCGCACGGTGGTGGTGAAGGTAAGACCAGTATCGGTCGTCCGGGTCCATGTACCCCTTGGGGCAAGCCGGCACTTGGACTTAAGACTCGTAAAAAGAACAAGAAATCAAATAAGATGATCGTTAGAACCAGAGATGGTAAGAACGTTAAATAATATAAGGAGGTTTAACCTATGGCTCGTTCACTTAAAAAAGGACCATTTGCAGATGAACATTTGCTTAAGAAAATCGATGCTATGAATGCTGGTAATGACAAGCAGGTTATTAAAACCTGGTCTCGTCGTTCTACTATCTTTCCTAGCTTCGTAGGACATACAATTGCAGTTTATGACGGAAGAAGACATGTGCCTGTATATGTTACGGAAGATATGGTTGGTCACAAGCTCGGAGAGTTTGTTGCGACCAGAACTTACAGAGGACATGGCAAGGACGAAAAGAAGTCAAAAGTTAGATAATTGAGATTTGAAAGGAGGGTTCATCCATGGCAAAAGGACATAGATCCCAGATTAAAAGAGAAAGAAATGCGAGTAAAGATACAAGACCATCTGCTAAGGTTTCTTATGCCAGAGTATCTGTAACAAAAGCATGTTTCGTTTTAGATGCCATCAGAGGTAAGGATGTACAAACTGCACTTGCTATCTTAGCTTATAACCCAAGATATGCTTCAAGTGTAATAGAGAAGTTATTAAAGTCAGCAATTGCAAATGCTGAGAATAATTATCCGGATAAAAATTATAAGGCAGAAAACCTTTATATTGCAGAGTGTTATGCAAATAAGGGACCAACAATGAAGAGAATTCAACCAAGAGCACAGGGTAGAGCTTATAGAATTGAAAAGAGAACAAGCCACATTACAATCGTGCTTGATGAAAGATAAGGAGGCAAATAATGGGACAGAAAGTAAATCCTCATGGCTTGAGAGTCGGTATCATCAAAGATTGGGATTCCAGATGGTATGCTGATACAAAAGATGGCGAATTTGCAAATAACTTAGTAGAAGATCAAAAGATTCGTACTTTCCTTAAGAAAAGACTTTACAGTGCTCAGATTTCTAAAATCGAAATCGAGAGAGCATCTGACAGACTGAAAGTTATCATTTACACTGCTAAGCCAGGTGTTGTAATTGGTAAAGGTGGTGCTGAAATTGAAACTATTAAGAAAGAGGTTGCCAAATTAACAGATAAGAAGTTAATGGTAGATGTAAAAGAAGTTAAGAAGCCGGATGCAGATGCTCAGTTAGTAGCTGAAAATATTGCTGCACAATTAGAGAACCGTATTTCATTCCGACGTGCAATGAAGTCGTGCATGGGCAGGACGATGAAGACGGGTGCTTTGGGAATTAAAACCGCTGTTTCGGGACGTTTGGGTGGTGCAGATATGGCCCGTACTGAGTTCTACAGCGACGGAACAATTCCTCTTCAGACACTTCGTGCAGATATCGACTATGGTTTTGCTGAGGCTGATACAACTTATGGTAAAGTTGGTGTTAAGACTTGGATTTATCATGGTGAAGTACTTCCAACTAAGAACAATCAGGAAGGGAGCGATAAATAATGTTAATGCCGAAAAGAACAAAACATAGAAAGCAATTCAGAGGTTCTATGGCTGGTAAAGCAACAAGAGGAAATAAGATCAGCAATGGTGAATATGGTATTGTTGCATTGGAACCGGCATGGATTAAATCCAACCAGATTGAAGCAGCCCGTGTTGCTATGACTCGTTACGTAAAGCGTACCGGTAAAGTCTGGATTAAGATTTTCCCTGATAAGCCTTATACGTCTAAGCCGATCGGTGTTCGTATGGGTAAAGGTAAAGGTAATGTGGAAGGCTGGGTAGCAGTAGTTAAGCCAGGGCGTGTGATGTTTGAAATCGCAGGTGTGCCGGAAGATGTTGCAAAAGAAGCTTTGAGACTTGCAACTCATAAGCTGCCTGTAAAATGTAAAATTGTATCCCGTGAAGATTTAGAAGGAGGTGCAGGCAGTGAAAACTAAGGAATATCGTGAAGATTTAAGATCTAAAAATGTGGAAGAGTTAAACGCAGAGTTAGTAGCTGCTAAGAAAGAGTTATTCAATTTAAGATTTCAGAATGCAACTAACCAGTTAGAAAATACAAGCAGAATTAAAGAGGTAAGAAGAAATATTGCCAGAATCCAGTCTGTTATGACGGAAAAGGCTAATGCTTAATTATCGTGGAAGGAGGAATTATTGTGGAAAGAAATCTAAGAAAAACACGTGTAGGTATTGTAACAAGTGATAAGATGGATAAAACAATTGTTGTTTCAATCATAGATAATGTTAAGCATCCTCTTTATGGTAAGATTGTAAAGAGAACTTATAAATTAAAGGCACATGATGAAAACAATGAATGTCACATCGGTGATAGAGTAAAAGTAATGGAGACAAGACCTTTATCTAAGGACAAGAGATGGAGACTTGTAGAAATTGTAGAGAAAGCGAAATAATCAAGGAGGCAAAGACAATGGTTCAACAGGAAACAAGACTTAGAGTTGCTGATAATACCGGAGCAAAAGAGTTACTTTGTATCAGAGTATTAGGCGGTTCAACCAGAAGATATGCTAATATCGGTGATATCATCGTTGCCTCTGTTAAAGATGCAACACCAGGCGGTGTTGTAAAAAAAGGTGACGTTGTGAAGGCGGTAGTTGTTCGTACAAAGAAGGGGGCACGCCGTAAGGATGGATCCTATATTAAGTTTGATGAGAACGCTGCTGTTATCATCAAGGACGATATGAATCCAAGAGGTACCCGTATTTTTGGACCTGTAGCAAGAGAGCTTAGAGATAAGAAATTCATGAAGATCGTTTCATTAGCACCAGAAGTTTTATAAGGAGGTGTCAGGATGGCAACTAGTAAGATTAAAAAAGATGACTTGGTTCAGGTTATTACCGGTAAAGACAAAGGTAAGACTGGAAAAGTATTATCAGTAGATACAAAAAACAGTAAAGTATTAGTTGAGGGAGTCAACATGGTTTCTAAGCATTCTAAACCAAGTATGACAAACCAGCAGGGTGGTATTATTGAAAAAGAGGCACCGATTGATATTTCTAATGTTATGTATGTTCACAAAGGAAAGCCTGTAAGAATTGGTTTCCAGGGCGAGAAGAAAGATAAAGTTCGTGTGGCTAAAGTGAACGGTAAGTTAGAAAAGATTGACTAATTTAAGAAAGGAGGCCACAGAAGTTGAGTAGATTAAAAGAACAGTACAATAGCGAAATTAAAGACGCTATGGTAAAGAAATTTGGTTACAAAAACGTAATGGAGATTCCTAAGCTTGAAAAGATCGTTATCAATATGGGTGTTGGTGAGGCGAAGGAAAACCATAAGCTTTTAGATACAGCAGTTCAGGATTTAGAGATCATCACTGGTCAGAAGGCAGTTGTTACCCGTGCAAAGAAATCAATCGCAAACTTTAAGTTGAGAGAGGGTATGCCAATCGGATGTAAAGTAACTTTAAGAGGAGAAAGAATGTATGAGTTTGCAGATCGTTTGATCAATCTTGCATTACCGCGTGTTCGTGACTTTAGAGGTATTAATCCAAACGCATTTGATGGCAGAGGAAACTATGCATTGGGTATTAAGGAACAGTTGATTTTCCCTGAAATTGAGTATGATAAGGTAGATAAGGTTAGAGGTATGGACGTTATTTTTGTTACTACCGCTAAGACTGATGAGGAAGCTCGTGAGTTATTAACTTTATTTGGTATGCCATTTAAGAAATAATAGGAGGAAGATTCATGGCTAAGAAGTCAATGGTTGTTAAACAACAGCGCAAACAAAAATTCTCTACAAGAGAATATACTCGTTGTAAAGTTTGTGGACGTCCACATTCAGTGTTAAGAAAATACGGAATCTGCAGAATCTGCTTCCGTGAATTAGCATACAAGGGTGAAATCCCAGGCGTTAAGAAATCAAGCTGGTAGAATTTTTGAAGGAGGTAAATGACAATGACAGATCCAATCGCAGATATGCTTACTAGAATCCGCAATGCGAATACTGCTAAACATGATACAGTAGATATTCCTGCTTCAAAGATGAAGGAAGCAATCGCTAACATTCTTTTGGAAGAAGGTTATATTAAAGCGGTAGATATGGTGGAAGAAGATAATTTTAAAACAATCCGTATTACGTTAAAGTACGGTAAGGATAAAAATGAGAAGATTATTACTGGTATTAAGAGAATTTCCAAGCCGGGTCTTCGCGTTTATGCGGGCAAGGATGAACTTCCTAAGGTGTTGGGTGGTTTAGGAATTGCTATCATTTCTACAAACAAAGGTGTGTTGACTGATAAACAGGCACGCAACGCACAGGTTGGCGGTGAGGTGCTGGCTTTTGTATGGTAGACAGGCATTGAGCACTTAGCGAAAGCAAGCCGAAGGCGTAGCTTGAGGTTAGTGCGAAAGCCTATCCCGATACTTAATGAGAACGAGCAAAGCGAAGTTCGAATTTAGTAGAGTGGATGTCTGAATTAAGCGAAAGTGTAGTGATAAACGCTTAGTAGTCGACGAGGCGACGAAAGCCCATCCCGATATTTAATGATGCCTAGATACTTAGCGAACCAGAGGTGAGCTTAGTAGAAAGGTATACAGAGTAGAACGAGCAAAGCGAAGTTCGAATTTAGTAGAGTGGATGTCTGAATTAAGCGAAAGTGTAGTGATAAACGCTTAGTAGTCGACAAACAAAAATAAATCATTAACAAATAGGATATATAGTATCAACTAAGATGAATAATCAAATAATGAAACCGTATAAACGGTTTTAGAGAATTAAGGAGGTAACGGCATGTCACGTATCGGAAGAATGCCTATCGCTGTACCAGCAGGTGTAACTGTTGATATTGCAGAAAATAATCAAGTGACTGTAAAAGGACCAAAGGGTACACTGACCAGAGTTTTACCTGAGGAAATGGACATTAAGCTTGAAGGGGATCAGGTTGTTGTAACAAGACCGAATGATTTGAAGAAAATGAAGTCTTTACATGGTCTTACAAGAACACTGATTAACAACATGGTAGTTGGTGTAACCGAAGGTTATACAAAAGTATTAGAGGTAAACGGTGTTGGTTACAGAGCCGCTAAGCAGGGTAAAAAGCTGGTATTGAACTTAGGCTACTCCCATCCGGTAGAGATGGAGGATCCAGAAGGATTGGAGTCTAAGGTAGAGGGTAACACAATCACTGTTTCAGGTATTGATAAAGAAAAAGTTGGCCAATATGCTGCTGAAATCAGAGAGACGAGAAAACCGGAACCATATAAAGGGAAAGGTATTAAGTATGCTGATGAAGTAATCAGACGTAAAGTTGGTAAGACTGGTAAGAAATAATTAAAGGAGTGAGATAGATGATTAATAAAGAGTCAAGAAGTAAGGTTCGTGCAAAAAAGCATTTAAGAATCCGTAACCGCTTTAGTGGCACTGCTGAGAGACCACGTTTAGCTGTATTCAGAAGTAATAATCATATGTACGCTCAAATTATTGATGATACAGTTGGCAACACTTTAGTGTCTGCTTCAACAGTTCAAAAGGAAGTTAAGGCAGAGCTAGAAAAGACAAATAATGTAGACGCTGCTGCTCATCTGGGTAAGGTGATTGCAAAGAGGGCATTAGATAAAGGAATTACAACGGTTGTCTTTGATAGAGGCGGATTTATATATCAAGGTAAGGTAAAAGCGTTAGCAGATGCAGCAAGAGAAGCTGGTCTGGAATTCTAATAAGGAGGAGAACAACATATGAAGCATACTATTATTGATGCTAGTCAGTTAGAATTAGAAGAACAGGTAGTTGCCATCAAACGTGTAACAAAAGTTGTTAAAGGTGGTCGTAATATGAGATTTGCTGCGCTTGTTGTTGTAGGTGACAAAAATGGTCATGTAGGCGCTGGTCTTGGTAAAGCTACTGAGATTCCAGAGGCAATTCGTAAAGGAAAAGAAGACGCAATTAAAAGTTTGATAGAAGTTCCGATTAATGATAAGGGAAGTATTCCTCATGACTGGACTGGCAAGTTTGGCAGTGCAGCTGTTCTTTTAAAGGCATCTCCGGAAGGTACTGGTATCATCGCAGGAGGTCCTGCCCGTAAGGTATTGGAGTTAGCCGGATACAAGAATATCCGTACTAAGTCTTTAGGTTCAAATAATAAGCAAAACGTAGTGTTAGCTACAATCAATGGACTTTCCAACTTAAAGACTCCTGAAGAAGTTGCAAAACTTCGCGGAAAATCTGTTGAAGAGATTCTAGGTTAAGGAGGATTTAAAAAATGGCAGATAAGGTAAAGGTTACTTTAGTAAAGTCTCCGATCGGAGCAATCCCGAAACATAAAAGAACATTAGAAGCATTAGGTCTTAGAAAGTTAAACAAGACTGTGGAGCTTCCAAATAATGCTGCTACAAAGGGAATGACAGATCAGGTAAGACATTTAGTAAAGGTAGAAGAGATTTAATATATTTTAGATAAGGAGGTGTGCATAAATGAATTTATCTACGTTAAAGCCAGCAGAAGGTTCTAAGCATAGCGATAATTTCAGAAAAGGCCGTGGCCATGGTTCAGGAAACGGGAAGACTGCAGGTAAAGGTCATAAGGGACAAAAGGCTCGTTCCGGAGCTACCAGACCAGGTTTTGAAGGTGGTCAGATGCCATTATATAGAAGACTTCCAAAGAGAGGATTTAAATGCCGTAACTCGAAGGAAATCGTTACTGTTAATGTATCTGCTCTTAATGCATTTGAGGATGGTACAGAGGTATCCGTTGATACTTTGATTACTTCTGGAATCGTTCGCAATCCTAAGGATGGTGTTAAGATTTTAGGAAATGGTGAATTAACAAAGAAGCTTACTGTTAAGGTAAATGCTTTCAGTGCTTCTGCTGTAGAAAAAATCGAGGCTCTTGGTGGAAAAGCAGAGGTGATGTAATATGTTCAAAACCTTAGTAAATGCATTTAAAATTGAGCAGTTAAGGAAGAGAATGTTTTACACATTTTGGATATTAGTGATTGTACGTTTGGGTAGTCAATTGCCGATTCCGGGTATTGACGTATCCCAAGTACAAGAGTATCTGAAAAGTGTTGTAGGAACTTCATATAGCTTCATTGATTCGTTCACAGGTGGATCCTTTTTATCCATGTCGGTATTTGCATTAAGTGTAACACCATATATTACAGCATCTATTATTATGCAGCTTTTAACGATTGCAATTCCGGCCTTGGAAGAAATGCAGCGTGATGGTGAAGATGGTAGAAAGAAAATAAATAAAATTACAAGATATGTATCCGTTGGGTTAGCCATTATTGAGAGTGCTGGTCTTGCAATTGGATTTTCCAGACAGGGAGCACTCGGTAAAACAAATGCATTTACCATTATAACCATTATTGTAACTTTGACAGCAGGAAGTTGTATCATCATGTGGTTAGGCGAAAGAATTTCAGATAAAGGAATCGGAAATGGTATTTCCATTGTTTTATTAATTAATATTGTATCCCGTGTGCCTTCTGATTTTGCAAATCTTTATGAAATGTTTGTAAAGAATAAGGATATTGTTCAGGCAGTGATTGCTGTATGTATTATTTTAGCAGTTGTAGTAGGAACCACCATATTGGTTATCATTTTACAGGATGCAGAGAGAAGAATACCGGTACAATACTCAAAGAAAGTTCAGGGGAGAAAGATGGCTGGTTCACAGGCAAGCTATATTCCTTTAAAGGTAAATACTGCAGGTGTAATTCCGATTATCTTTGCTTCTTCCTTGTTATCAATTCCTTCAATTGTAATTAATTTGTTTAATTTAAATCCGGGAACAGCATGGCAGAAGATTTTACAGGGTATGAACCAGAATTATTGGTTTAATCCGGAATATCCGTGGGCATCTGTTGGACTTATCATCTATATTCTTTTGAATATTGTTTTTGCGTATTTCTATACATCCATTACGTTCAATCCGATGGAGGTTGCAAATAATATGAAGAAGAGTGGTGGATTTGTTCCAGGTATCCGGCCAGGAAAACCAACACAGGATTATCTAAATAGCATTTTGAATTACATTGTATTAATTGGTGTAATTGGATTACTGATTGTTGCACTGATTCCAATTTTCTTTAATGGAATGTTTAAGGCAGATGTATCTTTTGGAGGAACATCATTAATTATTATTGTCGGAGTTATTCTTGAGACAATGAAACAGATAGAGTCACAGATGTTAGTCCGCAATTATTCAGGCTTTTTAAATGATTAATAAATGCGATAAAGACCGTAGGAAAACAGTATGCTGTATCCCTGCGGTCTGTCGCATTGAAAGTTATGAAGAATAGATTGTAGAAAGGCATGATATAAATAATAAGAAGTATTTGTTATTAATTGGAATAATGGCAGTAATTGCGTTAGTTAATAATAGCTTAAGGGTAGAAGCAAAAAATATTAAACGAAAAAATGTTAGTACAGTAATAATACAATCCAATCTATCAAATCGCAATTATATGAAAAAGGTCGAGAAGGCATTTAAAAATCCTAATATAAAGAGTGTCTATGTTTATGATTATAGCTTGCTGAAAAGCGATGATGATAGTTTCGGGAATGATGTTGTAAAGAATGTCAATAAGTTAGGTACGTCACTTAAGGCGGCTCCGCTAACACGAACAGTAAATGTAAAAAATAAACCAGATTATATTGGTAAGGAGGTTCTTGCAAAGGCAATTGGAGAACCAGGGGATACACTTGGTATTTCTAAAACAAAAAGTGTGACACGAACATATTCTATTTCTACTACTTTTGGCAACAAAACGTCATGGATTAATAATATTTCTGCAGCAGTGGGTTATAATATTGCGAAATCAGATAGCATGAATATAAGTGGAAGTAGGAAGATTCCTTCGAAGGTTGGGAAGAAGAAAGTTAAGGAAATGCATTATAAAGCATATGCAATATATCAAGTAAAAAGTTATGACCTTCAAATAAACAGAGGACGGAAATGGGAAAAATGCGGAAGTGGAACTGCAAAGCGTGCATATGGAATAAAATTTCAGCATGAATATATTTATAAAAAATGAAAGAGGTGCGATCATATATGAAAAAATATATAAATAAGATAATAGGTATTGGAATTGTTTTTTTATGTATATTTGTACCAACAGTTTTAGCAAAATCGTTTTATCCAGAGGATGTTCCCAGTTATCTGGATATTGCGGAATATATCATGAAATGTCTAAGCTGGCTGATTTTTTTGACTTTCACAGCTTGGATTGTTGTCAAAAAAGAATAATATTTTTAGGAGGATCAGATTATGAAAATTATTATGTTAGGTGCACCGGGGGCAGGCAAGGGAACACAGGCAAAGATGATTGCTGCGAAATATGGTATCCCGCATATTTCAACCGGTGATATTTTCCGTGCTAATATTAAAAACGGTACGGAGCTGGGTGCAAAGGCAAAGGAATATATGGATAAAGGACTGTTAGTGCCGGATGAATTGGTAGTAGATCTTGTGATTGACCGTTTTAAGGAGTCAGATTGTGAAAATGGTTATGTATTAGACGGTTTTCCAAGAACCATCCCTCAGGCAGAGGCTCTAGACAAAGCCTTAACAGCAATCGGTGAAAGTGTTGATTATGCAATTAATGTAGAAGTACCAGATGAGAATATTATTAACAGAATGGGTGGAAGACGTGCATGCGTAGGATGTGGTGCGACATATCATATAGTATATAGTCCTACTAAAGTGGAAGGAAAATGTGATACCTGTGGTGCGGATTTGATCATTCGTGATGATGATAAGCCGGAAACAGTAAAGAACAGACTTTCTGTATATCACGAGCAGACCCAGCCGTTGATTGATTATTATACCAATAAGGGAATCGCACGTGATGTAGACGGAACGGTTGATATGAAAGATGTATTTGATGCGATCGTTGGGATTTTAGGTGAATAATATGGCAGTTTCAATTAAATCGAAAGCAGAAATTGAACTTATGCGTGAGGCGGGAAGAATTCTCGCCATTACGCATGATGAACTGGCAAAACAGGTTAAACCGGGAATGTCTACATTGGAAGTAGACCGAATCGGTGAAGAGATTATAAGAAGCTATGGATGTATCCCTTCTTTTCTTAATTATAACGGGTATCCAGCATCTATATGTGTATCAATTAATGAAGAAGTTGTGCATGGTATTCCCAATAAGCACAGGATTATTCAGGATGATGATATCGTTAGTCTGGATGCAGGTGTAATATACAAAGGATTTCATTCTGATGCAGCAAGAACGCTGATTATGCCGGAGGTGTCAGATGAGGTTAAAAAATTAGTAGAGATTACAAAACAATCTTTTTTTGAGGGAATTAAGAACGCAGTTGCAGGAAATCATATTGCAGATATTTCGAGAAGCATTCAGGAATATGTGGAATCTTATGGTTATTCCGTTGTGAGAGATCTTGTAGGTCATGGAGTGGGTTCTAAACTGCATGAGGAACCGGAGGTTCCGAACTTTGTTGGTTTGCGGCGTGGTGCGAAACTTCGTCCGGGCATGACGATTGCGGTAGAACCAATGATTAATCTAGGCGAATATGATGTATACTGGGAAGATGATGATTGGACAGTAGTGACAGAGGATGGTCTTCCATCTGCTCATTATGAGAATACAATTCTGATTACGGAAGGAGAGCCGGAGATTCTTTCGAGAGCAGACGGAATTGCGTTGTAGAGTTTAAAGGATTAGATATTAGGAGGATTTTATATGTCGAAAGCGGATGTAATTGAAATTGAAGGAACGGTAATTGAAAAGTTACCAAATGCTATGTTCAAGGTAGAATTAGAGAATGGTCATGAAGTACTGGCTCATATCAGTGGAAAATTGAGAATGAATTATATTAAGATATTACCGGGTGATAAGGTTACATTGGAATTATCTCCATATGATCTGACCAAAGGAAGAATTAAATGGAGAGAAAAGTAAAATTTTGTAAAAAAAACTTACAAAATTAAGAAAAATTTACTTGCAATAGACAAATATAAATGTTAGAATAATTATTCGTAGCGGACTTTTTACAGAGAAAGTTAGCGAGGCGGGTTCAGTGAACGAAGCAGAACGTTATTTTCTCGTATACGCTTAGACTTGGCGATGGGTGGATACTGAGCGAACAGCGTGAGCTTAGTAGGAAGCTATACACAGTAGGTGTTTTCGAGCCTGGTCGAGACCGTTTTGAAAGGAGAGATTTTAATGAAGGTTAGAGCATCCGTAAAACCAATTTGCGATAAGTGCAAAGTCATTAAAAGAAAAGGTAGTATCCGGGTAATCTGTGAGAACCCGAAACACAAACAGAGACAAGGTTAGATGATAGCCCATCTTTTGTCCTTGAGAAGTTTGTCAACCAAAGTAGCACTGTATTCCCAGTGTGAAGTTCCTTCTATATTATCATTATTAATATGGAAGATGATTTAGAAAGCGGCTGTAGTATAGGTTGTCATTAGCCTATGCAACATAACAATAGAATGGAACATCAGAAGGCAGACGTATGCATTTCACCCGTTTGTAGGAATACATACGGATACGTTATGGTTTTGATATTCCCAACATTTTAGAAAAAAGTATTAATTTATGGAGGTGCACAGTCACAATGGCTCGTATTTCAGGTGTAGATTTACCAAGAGAAAAACGTATTGAGATCGGACTTACTTATATTTATGGTATCGGACTTCCTTCATCTCAGCGTATCCTTAAAGAAGCAAATGTTAATCCTGATACCCGTGTTCGTGATCTGACTGATGAGGAAGTTAAGAGAATCAGTGAAGTGATCAATGAGACGCAGGTGGTAGAAGGTGATTTACGTAGAGAGATCGCTTTAAATATTAAGCGTTTACAGGAAATTGGATGCTATCGTGGAATCCGTCATAGAAAGGGATTACCGGTTCGTGGTCAGAAGACGAAGACAAATGCCAGAACCCGTAAAGGTCCTAAGAGAACCGTAGCAAATAAGAAGAAATAATTAGATTAAGATTCATTTATATTTAACAGGAGGTTAAGTTTAATGGCTAAAGTTACAAAAAAAGTGACGAAAAAGCGTGTAAAAAAGAACGTGGAACACGGACAGGCTCATATTCAGTCATCTTTTAATAATACAATTGTTACATTAACCGATAACGAAGGTAATGCACTTTCATGGGCAAGTGCTGGAGAATTAGGATTTAAAGGCTCTAAGAAGTCTACTCCTTATGCAGCACAGATGGCAGCAGAGACTGCAACAAAGGCAGCTCTTATTCACGGTTTGAAGAAAGTTGACGTTATGGTAAAGGGACCAGGTTCCGGTCGTGAAGCAGCAATTCGTGCACTTCAGGCAGCAGGTCTTGAAGTACTTAGTATTCGTGACGTAACACCAGTTCCACATAATGGTTGTCGTCCACCAAAACGTAGAAGAGTGTAATAGGAGGTACAATTAGATGGCAATAGATAGAACCCCAGTTCTTAAGAGATGCAGATCTTTAGGTATGGAGCCAATGTATCTCGGAATTGATAAAAAATCAAACAGACAGTTAGTTAGATCCAACAGGAAAATGAGTGAGTACGGTTTACAGCTTCGGGAGAAGCAGAAAGCAAAATTCATTTATGGTGTATTAGAGAAACCTTTCCGTAATCTTTATGCAACAGCAGAGAGGATGAAAGGGTTAACCGGTCCAAACTTAATGATTCTACTTGAGTTGAGATTAGACAATGTTGTTTTCCGTTTGGGTTTAGCAAGAACTCGTAAGGAAGCAAGACAGATTGTTGATCATAAGCATGTTTTAGTAAATGGTAAGTGTGTGAATATTCCTTCTTACAGAGTAAAAGCCGGAGATAAGATTGAGATTAGAGAAAAGAGTAAATCTTCTCAGAGATATAAAGATATTATAGAAGTTACAGGTGGAAGATTAGTTCCAGCCTGGTTAGAGGCAGATCAGGAAAACCTCTGTGGTACGGTTACTGAATTACCTTTAAGAGAGCAGATTGATGTTCCTGTAAATGAGACACTTATCGTCGAGTTATATTCTAAGTAATCCTTCGTTAACTATTTAGAACTGCAAATAATTTTCAAAATAGATTACACAGGCTTGCCTGCAGGTAATCTGTTTTGGAAATTATGTATAGGGCGGTTAGCCCGGGCAGGATGGAGCTTTAGCGGAATCGGGCCTGCAGTTTTGCAACAGCTTTATGAAGAATTACAAAACCTAGAAGGAGGTTCCTAGCGTGTTTGAATTCGAAAAACCAAGAATTGAAATCGCAGAGATTTCAGAAGACAACAGATACGGTAAATTTGTAGTAGAACCTTTAGAGAGAGGCTATGGTACAACACTTGGTAACTCTTTAAGAAGAATTATGTTATCATCCTTACCAGGTTCCGCCGTAAGCTATGTGAAAATTAAAGGCGTTTTACATGAGTTTAGTTCTATACCAGGTGTAAAAGAAGATGTGACTGAGATTATCATGAACATCAAGGAGTTAGCGATAAAGAATAACAGCACATCAAATGAACCCAAACAGGCATATATTGAGTATGTTGGCGAAGGTGTAGTGACTGCAGCAGATATTCATGTAGATAGTGAGATTGAAATTTTGAATCCGGATCTGGTAATTGCGACGTTAAGTGGTTCAGAAGCAAGATTTGATATGGAACTTACGATTACCAAAGGAAGAGGTTATGTAGGTTCTGATAAGAATAAGAAGGAAGATACTTCAATTGATGTGATTGCGGTAGATTCCATCTATACACCGGTAGAACGTGTGAACCTTACGGTAGAGAACACACGTGTTGGTCAGATTACCGATTACGACAAGCTTACGTTAGATGTATATACGAATGGTACATTGGCACCGGATGAGGCAGTAAGCTTAGCGGCAAAGGTATTAAGTGAGCACTTAAGTCTATTCATTGATTTATCAGAAAATGCAAAAGCTGCAGAGATTATGGTAGAGAAAGAAGACAATGAGAAAGAGAAAGTGCTGGAGATGAACATTGATGAATTGGAATTGTCAGTTCGTTCATTTAACTGCTTAAAGAGAGCAGGTATTAACACAGTAGAGGAATTAACAAGCAAAACTCCAGAGGATATGATGAAAGTTCGAAATCTGGGACGCAAATCATTAGAGGAAGTCCTTAATAAGTTAAAAGAACTAGGCTTATCCTTAAATAATGGAGAAGAATAAAATAAGAAACACTTAAGCCGAATAATAGTAAGCAAAGTGAAGGAGGACATACATCATGGCAATGTATAGAAAGCTTGGAAAGAAACAGGCAGCCAGAAAAGCATTACTTCGTAACCAGGTTACACAGTTATTATATAACGGAAAGATTAAGACGACAGAGGCAAGAGCAAAAGAAATCCGTAAAATTGCAGAGAACTTAATTACGATGGCAGTAAAAGAAAAAGATAACTATGATGAGGTTACTGTAACTGCTAAAGTTGCAAAGAAGGATAAAGATGGCAAGAGAATCAAGGACGTGGTAGACGGTAAGAAGGTTACTGTTTATGACGAAGTAGAGAAGACGGTAAAGAAAGACCAGCCATCTAAGTTGCATGCAAGAAGACAAATGTTAAAGGTTCTTTATCCAGTTGTTGAAGTTCCAACTGAGGCAGCAGGTAAGAAGAGAGGAACCAAGAAAGTTGATTTAACAGAAAAGTTATTTGACGAGTATGGTCCTAAGTATGCAGGTCGTAACGGTGGTTATACAAGAATCATTAAGATTGGACCGCGTAAAGGCGATGCAGCTATGGAAGTTATCATTGAGTTAGTATAAGACATAATGTGAGGTTATTTAATAGGGGACTGTATTACAGTCCCTTATTTGTTTTAGAACAAGACGAATTTGAAAAGAGACAGGATTTTGACAATAAATGAAATGGTACAATTTATAAAATGACATGAGGACTGTATAGATGAAACTGATCGACATCAAAAACCTTACATTTGAATATTTTAGACGGGATACAGAAGGCAACGTAGAAGAAATCATAGAGGCATTACAGGATGTATCCTTAGATGTGCAGGCGGGAGAATTTATTGCTATATTAGGGCGGAATGGTTCCGGCAAATCCACGTTGGCAAAACATATCAATGCACTTTTACTGCCTGGTGAAGGGGAAGTGATTGTAGATGGAATGGATACAGTGGATGAGGAGGTAAGACTTCAGATCCGTCAGACAGCAGGAATGGTATTTCAAAATCCGGATAATCAGATTGTAGGGAATCTGGTGGAAGAGGATGCTGCATTTGGACCGGAAAATCTGGGTGTGCCCACTAGTGATATCTGGAACCGGGTAAATGATGCTTTAGAGATGACGGGAATGGAGGCATATCGAAACCAGTCACCCAATCATTTGTCGGGAGGACAAAAACAGCGGGTAGCGATTGCGGGAGTGCTGGCAATGGAACCGAAATGTATTATTTTTGACGAGGCTACGGCAATGTTGGATCCTCAGGGACGAAAGCAGATAATTGAGGTGGCAGAATATTTAAAGGAAGAAAAAGGGATAACGATTATTCTGATTACTCATCATATGGAGGAAGCCTTATCCGCAGATAAGGTCTTTGTGATGAAAGAGGGAAAGGTAATGGGGCAGGGCACACCGGAACAGATTTTTGCCAAAAGGGATTTACTGGAGGAATGCGGGTTATGCCTTCCGATGTTTTATCAATATTTGTATTTTCTGATTGGACAGGATATTTTATCAAAAGAAGAATGTATCGGAATTGGTGATGGGAAAGCGTTAAGTGGGCTGGTGTGTCAAAAATATGGGGGATATGACAGTCGAACTAAAGGAATATCGAAAATGGCGAAAAGGGAACACACACAGCCGGATTGGATGGAACAGGGAGAGAACATAGAAGAAAGAAAACTGACCGAGGGAATCTTCTTAAACCATGTAAGCTATGTATATAATAGGGGCTTTGCAAATGAAACGATTGCTTTGAATAATGTGGACTTTGGGATAGGAAAGGGTGAATTTGTTGCAGTTATCGGACATACAGGTTCCGGTAAATCCACTTTTATGCAGCATTTAAATGGACTTTATTTGCCAACCGAAGGAAATGTCTATTTTAATGGACAGGATATTACTGATAAAGATTTTTCCATAAAGGAGTTACGGCAGAAAGTAGGTCTGGTATTTCAGTATCCGGAATATCAGTTATTTGCAGAAACAGTGGAAAAGGATGTTTGCTTTGGTCCTGAAAATATGGATATTCCCAAAGTGGAGGCACAAAAACGTGCATATGAGGCGATAAAAACAGTGGGGCTGCCGGATACGATTTATGATTATTCCCCATTCCAATTATCAGGAGGGCAGAAAAGGAGGGTGGCGATTGCAGGCATTCTGGCAATGCATCCGGAATATCTGGTATTAGATGAGCCAACTGCAGGGCTGGATCCATTTTCCGCCAGAGCGTTGCTGGATATGTTGAAACAGTTACAGGAACAACAGGGGATTAGTATTATAATTGTTTCTCATTCTATGGAGGAGGTTGCAGAATATGCAGACCGGATTGTTGTCATGGAAAATGGTGAGAAGCGTATGGAAGGAGCTGTATGGGAGGTGTTTCAACATACCAAGGAATTAGAAGAGATGGGACTTTCTGTACCGGTAGGAATTACACTTTTGCATGATTTGAAAAATGTGGGGGCGGACGTGGATGTTACCAAGAGCAGGCAGATTGATATTTACGGAGAACTGCTGAAGCTGAAAGATACATAAGAAGGAATAGAAAACGGATATTGGAAATGTGGGATTCCTTATAGAATATTGAATTACAGAATAATAAAATCAAATTGGAACAGGTATATGTTATGGTTAGAGATATGACAATCGGACAATTTTATAATACGGATTCCATCATTCACCGGCTGGATCCACGGGTAAAAATCATATTTACTTTGATTTATGTGACGGTATTGTTCTTTGCCAGAAATCCCCTTCTTTATTTTATAGCATTTCTGGTACTGACAGGGTACATTAAATTGTCTCATATCCCTCTTAAATTTATTTTAAAGGGATTAAAGGCATTGGGAATGATTATTTTGTTTACTGTTGTCATTAATCTGTTTACAGTTAAAGGGGTGAGGGTTTTATTTGAGTGGCACTTTATCCGAATAACAGAAGCAGGTTTTGTTTCAGCTGTTTATCTGGGTCTTAGACTGGTATTTATGATTATCGGTTCTAGCATGATGACTTATACGACAACACCAAATGCTTTAACGGATGGTCTGGAAAAAATGTTAGGCTGGATGAAAAAGTTAAAGGTGCCGGTACATGAGTTTGCAATGATCATGTCAATTGCCCTTCGTTTTGTTCCGGTTCTGGTGGAGGAGCTTGATAAAATTATGAAAGCACAAACGGCGAGGGGGGTTGATTTTAAAGAGGGGAACCTGTTTATACGATTAAAGAAAATAATGCCTATTATGATACCATTATTTGTGTCTGCCATAAGAAGGAGCAATGAGCTTGCACTGGCAATGGATGCAAGATGTTATCATGGTGGAGAAGGCAGAACAAAAATGAAGCCGTTGCAGTATCAGAGAAGGGATTGCATTGCTTATATTTTTGTGATTATTTATCTTGCGGGAATGATCGTGCTGGCAGTGAAATTTTAAAATATACAAATGAAGAAACATAAATTGGTGAAGGGAAAAGTAATATATGCTATACGATAAGGATATCCGGGAACCGCTTTTTGATTTTCTGGAGGAAAAGTATGGGAAAATCCGTATTATTGAAGAAAAACAGATGGGACGCTCCAGAGCGGATGTGGTGATGGTAATGCCTTTGGCGGTCTGTGGGATAGAGATAAAAAGCGATGCGGATAATTATAGCCGCTTGAAACGGCAGGTGAGAGATTACAACCGGTATTTTGATTATAATTATATAGTAGCGGGGACAAGCCATGCTATGCATGTTGAGGAACATGTGCCGGACTGGTGGGGAATTATTACGGTGGAGATAGAAGAGGGCAGGGTGGATTTTTATATGTTAAGGGAAGCAAAAGAGAATCCAGGAGTGGACTGGAAGAGAAAATTAAGCATATTGTGGCGGTCAGAGCTGGCTCATATCCAGACGTTAAACCGGATGCCCAAGTACAGGCAGAAAAGCAAGGATTTTGTAATGGATAAAATACTGATGAAGGTATCAAAGGCAGATTTGTACCAGCAGATCAGTGATGAACTGTTTGAACGGGATTATAATGAGATGGAAAATATGATAAAGAACTATCGAAGGTGATTAAAATTTTTGCTGTTATGAAAAGAATGGGGATATATCAAGCTATGAAACGGATTAAACTTACAGTCGCATATGATGGAACAAATTACTGTGGCTGGCAGATACAAAAAAACGGAATCACGGTAGAAGAAATATTGAACAAAACATTAAGCAGATTTTTCCATGAAGATATTGTGGTCATCGGTGCCAGCCGTACAGATTCCGGTGTACATGCCATGGGAAATGTTGCAGTGTTTGATGCCAATGTAACAATGCCTCCGGAGAAAATCAGTTATGCCATTAACAATCTTTTACCAGATGATATACGTATTCAGAAGTCAGAGGAGGTAGAACCGGATTTCCATCCAAGATATTGCGATACCAGAAAGACCTACGAATACAAGATTTATAATGCACAGTTTCCGGACCCAATGGTACGGTTATACTCCCATTTTGTCTACTATCATTTAGATGAGGGAAAGATGCAGCAGGCAGCAGATTATCTGGTGGGAGAGCATGATTTTAAGAGTTTTTGTACACCGAAGGGGGATGTGGAAAATACGGTCCGTACGATATACTATATAAAAGTGACAAGAGAAGGGAATATGGTGCGTATCCGGATTAATGGAAACGGATTTTTATATAATATGGTAAGAATCATTGTAGGATCTTTGATGAAAGTGGGAATGGGAATGATCCCACCGGAACAGATAAAAGAAATATTAGAGGCAAAGGACCGGACAAAGGCTGGTCATAAAGCGGCAGCTTGTGGACTGACACTGATAGAGATAGAGTATCGATAAAAAGAGGTAGGTTAAGGATGAAAAAAGAGCATCAATACATAGAAAAAGCACCACATGGGCATTGATATGATATATCAGAGAGTATAATGGAAATGAGGATAGATGAAGAGATGAGAAAAGAACAGCAAACAAAAATAGACGAAGTTATAAAATGTATCACTATGTTTCTTATATTATGTATTTTTTTCTATTTCGTTCCATATACAGATGATGATTTACGCTGGGGCAGCCAAATTGGAGTGAATAGACTTCGTAATGGTTTTGCAGGATATGGTGGAAGATATCTGGGATATTTAATTATAATGGGGTTAACAAGGTCAATTGTTTTGAAAATTCTTTTTATGAGTGCGGTAATCGTGATGATTGTTTGTTTGGTCCGCTATATAACACGATTACAGATAGCACCTTATATAGCCCTGTTATTAATTATGGTGGCACCGTTATCCCTGTTCCGTTCTACGATTAGCTGGGTGTCAGGATTTGCAAATTATGTTACCAGCATATGTTTTACATTGGTTTATATTGCGTATACAGCATATTTTGATAGAAAAGAAGGAAAGCAACAGAGTGGATGGTTGGTTGTTCCGTTATTTTTGCTGGGAATCATCAATACATTGTTAGTGGAGCATTTCACGATTTATAATGTGTTGCTTGGAGTCTTTGTAGTTGCAGCATTTGCGTTAAAGTACAAACGTGTTTTTATTCAATTTGCTGGATATATGATCGGGACATTGGTGGGGGCATGGTGGATGTTTTCTAATTCCGCATATTATAAGATTTTGAATGGAACAGATTTGTATCGTGATGTGGGAGATGGCATGAGCATTCAATCAATTTATTATGGTTTATATAAGATATGCCAATATGGTTATTTAAATAATGTTGTAATGAATATTGCGATTCTGATTGCATTCATTTTCATTGTATGGAAATGTCGAAAAAAACTTAGTAAGTCAGAGCAGTCTTTGGTTAATATCTGTCTGCTTATAAATTTTGCATATATAATCGCAGGCGTTTTATTTCATAATCTGTTCGACGGAACTGATGTGTTTGACAGGAAATTTCGATTTGCTTTTGTTGGGATCACCTTGTTAAGTGTATTTGCACATGTTGCAATTGTGATGATATTGGCAAAATATGATCGGTGTTTTAAAGAGATATTATTTTTTCTGGTTAGCATCATGATAATAGATGCACCGTTTCTGGTGGTGAATCCTGTTACGCCCCGGGTTTTCTTTGGGTCATATATATTCTTTACAATGGAATTCTGTATTATGATAAAAGATATTTGCAGCGAGAAGGGGATATGTTTTGAAAGGGATATTATGAAGTTTTGCAAGATGGGACTGGTTGTCGGGGCAGTTTTCTATATTTCTGTATTTTTATTGATATATAAAGCAGATGTTGAGCGATTACAAGATATAAGAAAGCAGGTTGCGGAGGGAAAGAAAAAGGTAGTTATGTATTCCATTCCATACGAACAGTTTGTTCATAATATAACGCTTTCTGAAAAATGGGAGCTAAGAGGATACAAAAAATTTTATAATTTGCCAAAAGATTTAAAATTGGTTGCTGAGAAAGATGCGGAGAAGTAAAACTTTTAAGAGATGAATGAGTTGACAATATCATAGTATAGTGTTATCATTTTAAAAGTTAATAAGATATGGGACGTTTTCGTCAAAGTGTAGAGGCGCATGTGTCAAAAGTAGCAGTTTGGATGGGTAAGGACAGAAGATAAGCTGTGAAAGGGGCTCATGCCGAAGAGAAATATCTCCTTATGGATATTTTGTCTGGATATATAGTTAAGAGCTGTATGTCTGTCACCGCAATTAGGAGACAGTTGGAGTACTGTGGAATTGGTATTCTGACTTGTGAATAGGTGGAGTGCTACGAAAAGAAGAGGATTATCATGACGCTTCGTTGGCACCTGCTGACGAAGCGTTTTTACGATTTTATCTTATAAACATAGTATTTGTTCATATAATGGTAATAGGATTGAGATTGTTGAGAAAAGGAGAGAAGATATGGCAATTTTTACAGGTTCAGCAGTAGCATTGGTGACTCCGTTTCAGAAGGATGGAGCGGTGGATTATGATCAACTGCACTCTTTGGTGGAATATCATGTGGCGAATAAAACGGATGCGATTGTCATCTGCGGCACAACAGGAGAGGCTTCTACGATGACGGAAGAAGAACATATGGAAGTAATCCGTAAATGTGTGGAGTATGTAGATAAGCGGATTCCGGTAATTGCAGGTACCGGATCAAATTGTACCCAGACGGCAGTAAAGCTTTCCAAGGAGGCAGAGGAGGCTGGTGCGGATGCATTGTTAGTGGTAACACCTTATTATAATAAGGCGACACAAAACGGGTTGATTAAGCATTATACGATGATTGCGGAGGCGGTAAATATACCGATTATTATGTACAATGTTCCCGGAAGAACAGGATGCAATATTTTGCCAGCGACAGCAGTAAAGCTTGCAAAGGAAGTAAAGAATATTGTGGGGATTAAAGAAGCTTCGGGTAATATCGCACAGGTTGTAAAACTTGCACAATTAGCGGATGGTTGTATTGATATTTATTCCGGAAATGATGAACAGGTTGTTCCGTTATTGTCCCTTGGAGGAAAAGGTGTAATCTCGGTAACGGCAAATATCATTCCGGAGGATACCCATGATATGGTGGCAAAATATTTAGAGGGAGATGTGGCAGGTTCTCTGGCACTTCAATTAAAGGCAGTTAATTTGTGTGATGCAATGTTTTGTGAAGTGAATCCAATTCCGGTTAAGAAAGCAGTAGAATTGGCAGGGTTATGCAGCGGTTATGTGAGAATGCCAATGACAGAGGCAGAACCAGCCAGTGTAGAGAAGATTAAAAAGGCAATGCAGGAGTATGGTATTTCACTAGTGTAATGATTTTGTAAGAATAGGAAAGATTGGAATGGGGTTGTCGCATAAAGAACATGTTTGGGCAACCCCATTTTAAGAAATCAGAAGGAGACAAAAGATGATAAAAATGATAATGCATGGCTGTAACGGTCATATGGGACAGGTAATTACGGAACTGGCAGTGGAGGATTCGGATATAGAGATTGTGGCGGGGATTGATCTGGTAGATAACAGAGAGAATGCCTATCCGGTATTTACCAATATTTTTGATTGTGATGTAAAAGCAGATGTAATTATTGATTTTGCTGCTGCAGCGGCAGTTGATAATCTGCTTGCGTACAGCAGGGATAAAAAGGTTCCGGTGGTTCTTTGCAGTACCGGTCTTAGTGAGGAACAGCTTGCGTCTATTAAGGAAACCAGTAAAGAGGTGGCAGTCTTAAAATCTGCAAATATGTCCCTTGGGATTAATACACTGCTAAAGCTTCTTAAGGATGCGGCAAAGGTGTTTGGTACGGCAGGATATGATGTTGAAGTGGTAGAACAGCACCACAGATTGAAATTAGATGCACCAAGCGGAACGGCACTGGCATTAGCAGACTCCGTAAACGAGGCACTGGGAAATGAATATGAATATGTATACGACAGAAGCGGCAGAAGAGAGCGAAGACCGGATAAGGAGATTGGTATTTCTGCTGTACGGGGTGGAACGATTGTCGGAAGCCATGATGTGATCTTTGCCGGAACCGATGAAGTGATTACTTTTAACCATACCGCATATTCCAAGTCTGTGTTTGCAAAGGGAGCAATTGAGGCAGGCAAATTTCTGGCTGGTAAACCGGCGGGAATGTATGATATGGCGGATGTAATCGAAGCAAAATAAAGAATATTTTGAGATAAAAAGCATATAAACAATCCGGTTCCTATGGGAAGACCATTTACCTAGAATCGGATTTTTGCTTGTTAAATGGGCGGTATGCCATAAGTCCATAATTTATCCATTATACGGTAAAAGGCAACTTAAAAAAATTTGTATTGTATGAGTAAAAAAATAAGGAAAGATAAAAATAATAAGTATATACTGGAGGTATTCGAATATTCCGTATGAATCGGGAAAGGCAGGTACTATGAAGGACGGATTTATAAAAGTAGCAGCAGCATCTCCAAAACTGCAGGTGGCTGACTGTGCATTTAATGGGGAACAGATAAAAAAAGATATACAAAAAGCAGCAAAAAGCGGAGTAAAAGTTCTTGTATTTCCGGAACTTTGTATTTCCGGCTATACCTGTGGTGATTTGTTTTTACAGGATACCCTGCTTGAGGGATGTGTGGATACACTGGAACGGTTGTTGGAAGAGACGAAGGAAATGGATATGATATATATCGTTGGAATGCCTCTTGTTCAGGGTAATAAGCTATATAATACTGCAATATTTTGCAAAAATGGGAAACTTTTGGCAATCGTTCCGAAAACAAATATACCAAACTATCAGGAATTTTATGAAGCAAGGTATTTTGCAGCGGGACCGGAGGAAGCTTTTCCGATTTGTGTGGCAGGACAGGAGGTGTTATTTGGGACGAAAATCCTCTTAAAATGCAGTAATATTCCGGAATTGGTTTTGGCGGCTGAGATTTGTGAAGATTTGTGGGTACCGGATTCTCCTTCCCTGTATCATGCTTTAGCAGGGGCAACTATCATCTGTAATCCGTCTGCAAGCGATGAGATTGCCACGAAACCGGTATACAGAAGAAACCTGGTGGCGATGCAGTCAGCAAAGCTGGTTGCCGGATACATTTATGCGGATGCGGGAAGGGATGAATCGACTCAGGACCTTGTATACAGCGGGCATGGTGTGATTGCAGAAAACGGAAGTGTGCTGGCGGAGTCTGTTTTATTTGAACATGATATTACGATGAGCGAAATTGATGTGAAACGACTGCTAGAAGAACGTAGAAAGATGACTACTTATAAAAATGAGACGACGGGATATCAGACCGTTTTCTTTGAATGGAATATGGAAAACACAAAGCTCACAAGGAAAATTTTACGTACTCCATTTGTACCTTCTGATGAGGCAGAAAAAAAGCAGCGTTGTGAAGAGATTCTTACATTACAGGCTATGGGGCTTCGCAAGCGGTTGGCACATACCCGTTGCAGGTCTGCAGTAATCGGTCTTTCTGGTGGATTGGACTCTACACTGGCATTGCTGGTTACCGTGAGGGCATATGATTTGTTAGGGATGGATCATAAGGACATCATTACAGTAACAATGCCGGGTTTTGGTACAACAGACCGGACCTATCAAAATGCACTGGAACTTGCCCGTTCTCTTGGGACTACCCTTAAAGAGATTTCTATTGTAGATGCGGTGAGACAGCATTTTAAAGATATCGGACAGGATGAACAGGTGCATGATATTACCTATGAAAATGGACAGGCAAGAGAACGTACCCAGATTTTAATGGATCTTGCAAACAAGTGTAACGGAATGGTAATCGGAACTGGGGATATGTCAGAAATGGCATTAGGATGGGCAACTTACAATGGTGATCATATGTCCATGTATGCAGTAAATGTTTCGATTCCAAAGACGTTGGTGCGGTATCTGGTGAACAGCTATGAGCAGCAGGCGGATTCAAAAACTGCTGCTGTATTGCGGGATATATTAAATACACCGGTAAGTCCTGAACTTCTTCCGCCGGAAAATGGTGAGATTTCACAAAAAACAGAAGATATAGTAGGTCCTTATGAGCTTCATGATTTTTTCCTTTACTATCTGCTTCGTTTCGGCTTTTCTCCCCGGAAAATATTTCGTCTGGCACAAGAAGCGTTTCAAGAGGATTACGGCAGCAAGACGATTCTAAAGTGGATGCAGGTTTTTTACAGAAGATTTTTCTCCCAACAGTTTAAGCGCTCCTGTGTACCGGATGGACCGAAAGTAGGTACAGTGGCATTATCCCCAAGGGGAGATCTGCGTATGCCAAGTGATGCCTGCGTAAATCTTTGGATGAAGGAAATAGAAATGATGGATGACAGATTTTAGACGATTGTAAAATATTAAAAATTTGTGAAAGTTCAGAAAAACTCTTTTTTTAACAATAATATATGATATAATCACAAAGTGTTAAAGATCGTGTAGGTAACAGAATATAGTAAGTTCTACGAAAAATGAGTATGATAGTGGAACGAATGGAGGATAACACTTTGAGAGATACAGATTCGATGATTGTAATTAATCCCGATGAGATGATGCAGGATTTGCAGTCTGAGGGCAGAATGGTTTCTGAAGATACAAAAGAAAATCTGGAGCAAGAGCAGCAAATTACTGCCGGTGAAAAAGAATCTGGCCCATTGGTGAAGCGGAGTGCCGGTGCAGAAGATAAGCGGAATGTAGTGATTGAGGTAAATAATTTATATAAAATATACAGGGTTGGCTCAACAAAAGTCAGGGCTTTAAATGGAGTAAGCTTTAAGGTTTATGAAGGTGAATTCTGTGCCATAGTCGGTACATCGGGTTCCGGTAAGTCTACCTTGCTTAATATGCTGGCAGGTCTGGAAAAACCTACAAAAGGTCAGGTTATTATTGATGGGCATCATATTGAGAAAATGAATGAAAATAAGCTGGTTCGTTTCAGAAGGGAAAAGGTTGGATTTATTTTTCAGTCATTCAATCTGCTAGGAACGATGAATGCAGTTGAGAATGTAGCTCTTCCCTTATCATTTAGGGGGATGCCGAAGGATAAAAGGCTGAAAAAAGCAATGAAGATGCTAAAGCTAGTCGGGCTGAAGGAACATGCAAAACACAAGCCGAATCAGATGTCCGGTGGTCAGCAGCAGCGTGTTGGCATGGCAAGAGCATTGGTGGTGGATCCCAAGATTATGTTTGCAGACGAACCTACTGGTAATCTGGACTCAAAAACCTCAAAGGACATGATGTCATTAATGCGAAAAGTAGTGAATGAACACAAAAAAACACTGGTTATGGTTACGCATGATGACAGTTTGGCAGCGATTGCAGATAGAGTAATTCGAATTGTAGACGGTAAAATTGTTAAAATAGAGAATAGAAATACGGAAACATGGGAGGATGATTAGAATGAAGAAATGGTATTGTAAGACTGACAAATATATAAAAGGAATGATAGCGGTTTTCATATGTTTTTCTATTCTCATTTTTGCACCGATAGGGAGAAGCTCTGTAAGTGCAACAGAAGCAGATGATGGTGGAGCAGTCCAGAAGAAAGAGACAACGACCTCTGACTCAACGGAAACTGCGAATATAGATGCAAATGGAACATTGGGTAAGAATTCCGATATTGGAATAGAGGTTACGAAATCAATTACCGGAAAAGCAGGGAAAGACTTAAAAGTAGAATTTAAGTTAAAATCAAATGATAGTGCAAACGTTAAGTTAAAATGTGTTTATCCGGTTATTGATACAACATTTCCCTTTGAGACAAGCGGAGATGCGTATAAGGTAATATCTGCCGGAAATGACCAGGGAAAACAGTTAAGCTTAAATGCTTCCTTTTCTATGAAGACACGTTCCGATATCACAACCGGATATCATAGTGTAAGGTTTATCGGAGAATACACAAAGACAGCAGGTGACGGAACGATAGCCGATTACTATGTGATTAAGACGATTAACATTTATTTTTCAGAGGGAACCTCAAGTACAAGCCCAGGAGGTTCTTCTAATAAGAATCCGGTTGACAATTCGGATTTGGGTGATGATCTGAGTGATGATTCAGGTGATGATAGTTATGGTGGAGATGGTTCATCGGGAGGTGGTTCTGATGCAGAGGCTTCTGCACCTAAACTGCTGATTACCGGATATGACACGAAACCGAAAAAAATCATGGCAGGAGAAAAATTTACACTGACCGTTCATATAAAGAATACTTCTAAATCAACATCGGTTAACAATGGTAAATTTTTAATTGGTAATGAGGCGGGTAATTTCCTTCCTACGTCTGGTTCCAGTGCTGTATTTATTGAAAGTATACCTGCGGGAAAGACAGGAGATTTAAAAATTGAGCTGAAAACAGCCGCCGATCTGGCTCAGAAGAATTATATTCTGGTGGTGAAAGGTGATTTTGATGACGGAAGGGGAAACAATTTTACTTCTAGTGATAATCTATCTGTTCCGGTATATCAGGAGATAAAGCTTGGTGTTACGGATGTTACCATGACACCGGATATAGTGGGCGTGGGATCAGAAGCGAATCTGATGTTTACCATTAACAATCAGGGAAATGCAGGAGTTTATAATGTAAACGTATCTGTGAAAGATGATGCAGTTACATGTCAGGACAGTTATGTAGGAAATATTGCCGCATCTTCTTCTGCATATGCTTCTTTAAGCTTGACCGGTGCTGTTAAAAATGAAGATAAAGGAACAATTAAAGTGGAGATTTCTTATGAAGATTCAGAAGGAAACGCCGATAAGATAGAACAGGAAGTGGCATGCGTAGTCAGTGACAGTTCATCGATGGATATGGGGGAAGAAGGAGAGATGCTTCCAGAGGAAGAAGAGGGAGGTTCTTTTCCTATAATATTCATATTACTTATCCTTGCGCTACTTGTTATTATTATCATTATCGTCATTATTATTGCTGTAAAACATAAGAAAAAGAAAGAAAAAGAGCTTTTTGGGGATGACGAAGAGGATGATTTAGAAGATGGCGAAGATATAATGACTGAAAATGGAGAGGATGATATAGAGAATGAAGATTTCTGATATCCTTGGAATGAGTCTTACGAATCTGTGGCGGAGAAAAACAAGAACTGTGTTGACAGTACTGGGTGTTATTATTGGTACAGCCTCTATCGTTGTTATGTTGTCACTTGGTATCGGCTTAAAGCAGGCAATGCTGGCTCAGGTTGGAACAGCAGGAGGGCTTACTGAGATTATCGTGTCTTCTGACGGTGATACAGGGGCGGGAGAGTTGTTACTGGGAGATTCTACGATGGATACATTTTTGGAACTTGATCATGTCGAAAAAGTAGAACCGCAGATATGGTACAATATGCCGGTTCAGGCGGGGAAGTATGAAGGTGAAGTATCAATATTAGGAGTAAGCCAGGAGTATTTAAATGAGATTGAATTGGGAGAGGGAACAGTTCCTAAAAGTGGCGGTGGAGTTTTGAGTATGATTGCGGGAAGCCAGGTTGTTTCTAACTTTATGGATTCTACAACCGGGGAATATTTTTTTATGGATGATCAGGAATTACCGGATATAGACTTGATAAATATGCCGTTGGTAGGGGGAATTGAAGTAGACAGTTCCGGTAGGGATGACAATTCAGATACTGCTTCAAACGACTCTGAAGATTATGTTGATCCTGCATTTAGTGACGATTCTGATGATTTTGATAGTACGGACGATGCGGAGGAAACGGATGACAGTTTGGATGATAATACGAATGACTTTGATAATAGCTTTGATACGTTGGATGGCGACTCTGGCTTTGGAAACAGTGATTTTTTGGATGGTGAGGAATCCTATAGTTACTTTACCTCTACGATGAAACGTGTTCAGATTAAAGTAACAGGTATTACAGTAGAAGATGAAGGCAGTTATTCAGATGTTGCCTATAATTGTTATACAGATCTGGAATCATTAAAGGCATTTTTAAAACAGAACTATTCTGTAAACGATGTGATTCCGGGGCAGCCTACAGACAGGGATGGAAAACCATATCGAGATTTAAAATATACACAGCTAACGGTAAAGGTAGATGATTCCTCTAATGTGGAGGAGGTTTTGCAGGAGATTCAGAACATGGGATACCGGGCAGAAGCAAATAAAGAGTGGCTGGAAGAGATTGAGAAAGAGTTTATGATTATCGAAGCTGTTCTTGGAGGAATCGGAGCAGTCGCCATGCTGGTAGCAGCAATTAGTATTGCGAATACAATGACGATGTCAACATATGAAAGAACAAAGGAGATAGGAGTTATGAAGGTGCTTGGATGCAGCCTTGGTAATATTCGTTCCATGTTTCTTGCAGAAGCTGCGTTTATTGGATTCCTTGGAGGCATAGCAGGTCTGCTGTTAAGTGGTTCACTTTCCTTCGTATTAAATAAGGCGGCACCGGTTATCATGACTGATTTTTCGGAAAGTACAAAGATTTCACAGATACCGTTATGGCTTTCTGGACTTGCTATTGTATTTGCAACTTTGATTGGTATGATTGCCGGATTCTTTCCTGCACAGAGGGCGACAAAATTAAGTCCATTGGCAGCAATTCGAAATGAATAATATTTTAAGGGGGGTATAGACTCTTGTTGTGACAGTCCCCTTTTAAACAGTTTTACCAAGATAAAAAATGGTGGTAATCTATGGTAGATTTACTTCTATTCAACTCTATTTTCTACCAAAATTGGTTTACTTTTTTTAGAAAGCAAAGTATAATGAGCGATAGTGCATAAGAAAGGATTTAGAGATGTATCAGGTAATAAAAAGGGATGGAAATGCAAAAAGGGCAACAATGCAGACGGTGCATGGAACGATACAGACACCGGTTTTTATGAATGTAGGTACAGCAGCTGCAATTAAGGGAGCGGTTGCAACTACAGATTTGAAGGAAATTGGAACACAGGTTGAATTATCCAATACCTATCATCTGCATGTAAGGCCAGGAGATCATATTGTGAAACGGTTAGGAGGTATTCACAAATTTATGAATTGGGACAAACCGGTTCTTACTGACTCCGGTGGATTTCAGGTATTTTCTCTGGCAGGACTTAGAAAGATAAAAGAGGAGGGAGTGTATTTTAACTCCCATGTGGATGGACGTAAAATCTTTATGGGACCCGAGGAGAGTATGCAGATTCAGTCAAATCTCGCTTCCACCATAGCGATGGCATTTGATGAATGTGCACCGAGTAAGGCGACAAAAGATTACATAAAAAATTCTGTGGAACGTACCACAAGATGGCTCGTACGCTGTAAAAAAGAGATGCAGAGATTGAACTCATTGGAGGATACCATTAATAAAAATCAGCTTTTGTTTGGTATTAATCAGGGAGGAACCTATGATGATATCCGGGTGGAGCACGCAAAGACAATTTCTGAGCTGGAATTGGATGGATATGCAATTGGAGGTCTGGCAGTAGGAGAATCCCATGAAGAGATGTACCATATTATAGAGGAAACAGTGCCTTTTTTACCAAAGGATAAGCCAACCTATCTGATGGGGGTAGGAACGCCTGCAAATATATTAGAAGCAGTGGAGCGTGGGGTCGATTTCTTTGATTGTGTGTATCCCAGCAGAAATGGTCGGCATGGACATGTATATACGAACCATGGAAAGTTAAATTTATTCAATGCAAAATATGAACTGGATAACCGCCCGATTTCGGAAGAGTGTAACTGTCCCGCATGCCGGAATTATTCCAGGGCATATATCAGACATCTTTTAAAAGCAAAAGAAATGCTGGGAATGCGACTTTGTGTCTTGCATAATTTGTACTTTTATAATAGTATGATGAGTGAGATTCGTCAGGCAATTGAGGAGGAACGCTATAAGGAATATAAAAAGATGCGTTTAGACGGGTTTGAACAGGGAGAATAGTCAGAGCTTATGAAAAAGATAAGCTTTTAATAAAAATAAAATATAAGAAAAGAGGAATTATTATGTTAACTATGCTATTAGAAGCGAAAACAAATGAAGCAGCAACAGCAGGAGCAGGAACTGGACTTGCGTTTACAATTTTTTATATTGTTGCAATCTGTGTCTTTATGTATTTTGTGTTTATCCGCCCTCAAAAGAAGCAGCAAAAACAGATGGATGAGCTTCGGGATACAGTGCGGCCGGGAGATAATATCATGACAACAGGTGGATTTTATGGAGTTGTATTAGATGTTGTAGATGATACAGTAATTGTAGAGTTTGGTAATAATAAGAATTGTCGTATTCCAATGCATAAGAATGCGATTGCAGAGGTTGAGAAAGACGAGGAAGAGGAAGAGAGTAAGGACTCTAAGAAAAAATAAATGTAATGGTACTAAGGCTGTAGGAACGCAGCCTTAGTACTGATTAAAAATTTTTTATTCCCGCGAGCAATGAGTCAAGCGGACGTGCTCGCATGTCCATTTGACTATGGTGACCCTGTATACTGAATTGGGATAATCAGTTTAAAGGGGTCTTTTTTTGTTTATGGCATCAAGAAGTTTTTCAGGGATTCTTAAGTTACCACGACCGGTGCCGATGGAGATATCAGGCTTGATTACTCCGTGAAAGTCAGAACCGCCGGATACAAGAAGCTCTTTGCTTATTGCAATACTGCGTAATTCCTGCATCTGCCCTGTGTCGTAGGTGGAATAGTAGCATTCCATTCCGGAAAGACCCAAAGGGATAAGGTCATCTAATAAAGTTTCCACTTCTGTTTTAGAAAACTTGTAGGAATACGGATGTGCAAGAATAGCGACACCTCCGGCTGTTTTAATTAAGTTAAGAACATGTTCCGGTGTAACTTGAGGTTTTGGTAGATAAAATGGGCATCCGACTCCGAGATATTTATCAAATACTTCAGTTTTATTTTTGCAGATCCCCTTTTCGACTAATACTCTGGCAAAATGTGCCCGAGTAATGACGCTGTTGGGACTGCCGTGTTGTAATTCCTCCAAGGTGAGTGAAATACCGGCGTTTATAAAATTTTGTATCATCTTTTCATTACGGTCTTTTCTTGCCTGCTTTAGTTTTTTCAGCTCATCTAAGAAAATTTGATTCTTATAATCAACAAAAAGTCCTACGATATGAATTTCCCTATTTTGATAATAACAGGAAAGCTCAATACCGGGAATGACATCAATCTCTTCGAGTTTGTCTGCGTATTGAATGGCACGTTCCACACCGTCAACGGTATCATGGTCAGTTAGGGCAAAACAACAAAGTCCTGCATTTTTTGCCAATGAAACAACTTCTTCCGGTGAAAGGGAACCGTCAGAAGCAGAAGAATGTACATGTAAGTCGATATAATTCATAAGAAGCCTCCTGGTCGGATTCGTATTTTGAAAACCATTATTTATATTTCAATATTGTCATTATATACACATTAGGATAAAACAACAAATATTTTTTTGCAAGATTTTAACAGCAGTTAACAGTATATTTGGAGAATGTTATTTTTAGCCAAATTAGGACTAGATTTTTTTGTCAATATATGCGAAAATATATTTAAATGCGGCAATCAGCTATATAGAAAATGCCGATAATATTTTACATACTGAAAGGAGTTTCAACATGATTTATTCACAGGAAGTAGAAAACATGTGCCCAGTAGCTCAGGGTGTACATCATGGCTGTGCACCAATCCCTGAAGAAGCAAAGTGGGTTCAGGCAAAAGAAGTAAAGGATATTTCCGGTTTGACACACGGTATTGGCTGGTGTGCACCACAGCAGGGTGCCTGCAAGTTAACACTGAATGTTAAAGAGGGCATTATCCAGGAAGCATTAGTTGAGACAATCGGATGTTCTGGTATGACACATTCTGCTGCTATGGCATCAGAGATTTTGCCGGGGTTAACCGTTATGGAAGCATTAAATACAGACTTAGTATGTGATGCGATTAATACAGCAATGAGAGAGCTGTTCTTACAGATCGTATATGGACGTACACAGAGTGCATTTTCTGAAGATGGTCTGCCAGTAGGAGCAGGTCTTGAGGATTTAGGTAAGGGTCTTCGCTCACAGGTTGGTACCATGTATGGTACACTTAAGAAAGGTCCTCGTTACTTAGAGATGGCGGAAGGATATGTGACAGCAATCGCATTGGATGCTGAAGATTTAATTATCGGGTACAAATTCGTTAACCTTGGTAAGATGACAGATTTTATTAAAAAGGGTGACGATCCAAACACTGCATATGAAAAGTCTTGTGGTCAGTATGGTAGAGTAGATGATGCTGTTAAGTTAATCGATCCACGTACAGACAAAGAGATTGCTAAATAATAGAAGGAGGTAACGATATAATGGCATTATTTGAATCATATGAAAGAAGAATTGATAAGATTAATGAAGTGTTAAACAGCTACGGTATCTCCTCTATCGAAGAGGCAGAGAAGATTACAAAGGATGCTGGTTTAGATGTATATAATCAGGTTAAAGGAATTCAGCCAATCTGTTTTGAGAACGCTTGCTGGGCTTACACGGTAGGTGCTGCAATTGCAATCAAAAAAGGCTGTAAGAGAGCTGCTGATGCAGCTGCTGCAATCGGTGAAGGACTTCAGGCTTTCTGTATTCCGGGTTCCGTAGCAGATACCCGTAAGGTAGGTTTAGGACATGGTAATTTAGGTAAGATGCTGCTGGAAGAAGAGACAGAGTGTTTCGCATTCTTGGCAGGTCATGAATCATTTGCTGCTGCGGAAGGTGCAATCGGTATTGCAGAGAAGGCAAATAAGGTTCGTAAAAAACCATTAAGAGTAATTCTTAACGGTTTGGGAAAGGATGCTGCACAGATTATTTCCCGTATCAACGGATTTACATTTGTTGAGACCGAGTATGATCCATATACCAATGAGGTGAAGGAAGTATTCCGCAAGTCTTATTCAGAGGGACTTCGTGCAAAGGTTAACTGTTATGGTGCAAACTCCGTACCGGAAGGTGTTGCAATCATGCATAAGGAAGGTGTTGATGTATCCATTACTGGTAACTCAACTAATCCAACCCGTTTCCAGCATCCGGTAGCAGGTACATATAAGAAAGAATGTATTGAGCAGGGAAAGAAATATTTCTCCGTTGCTTCCGGCGGTGGTACAGGACGTACTCTTCATCCGGATAACATGGCAGCCGGTCCTGCTTCTTATGGTATGACGGATACATTAGGGCGTATGCACTCTGATGCACAGTTTGCCGGATCTTCATCCGTTCCTGCACACGTTGAGATGATGGGTCTCATTGGTGCTGGTAACAACCCGATGGTTGGTATGACGGTTGCCGTTGCGGTTTCTATTGAGGAAGCTGCGAAAGATGGGAAGTTCTAGGTGTTGAACACTTAGCAAATGTGTGTCGCTAGGCAGAAAATGAGATTAGTGTGAAAGATGTTTCCAATTTTTAGAGAATCCTAATATAAGTGAAGGATGAGGCTGGAAAAGGGAATAACCATCAACTAAATAAAGAATAATTGAGGACTTCTTATATCTGAATGAATGGGTGTAGGGAGTCCTTGTTTGGTTTGTGTAAGATTTTTACAGGTCATATGTAAAAAATGATTGCTTGTGAAGGCTTGATGGGTATGTTAAAATAATATGGAATTCAAAAGGTATAAAAACAAATCGGTTAAGATATATTTTGGATATGAAAGAGTGATGAGAAATAGTTTTGGTTGTATCTTTTTCAAAAACACTTTATAATATTAAGTGGTATTATAAAAGAAAAAATATATTGATGAAGGAGAAATTATGCATTCACCATTAGAAATAGCAAAAAATTATATTGAGATTGGTATCAATAAGGTTCGGATGCCGATTATAAAGATGTTTGTATTAGCAATATTTGCAGGATGTTTCATTGCCATCGCGGGAATTGGAGCCACAACAGCGGCAGTATCAGTAGAAAGTGCGTCTTTGGCAAGATTAGTCAGTGCCATGATCTTTCCGGCGGGACTTGCCATGGTATTAATTGCAGGGAGTGAACTGTTTACCGGTAATAATCTGATTATCATTTCAGTGTTGGAGAAAAAAGTTAAGGTTTATGAAATGCTGATAAATTGGATCGTGGTTTATCTTGGGAATCTGGCTGGTACATTATTAGTTGCATTTTTGATTGTAAAAGGGCATACGCCGGATTTGTTTGATGGTGCTTTGGCAAGTAGTATTGTAAATGCAGCCAATGTAAGGACAACAATGGCTTTTTCGGATGCATTGATACGTGGGATTTTGTGTAACTTTCTCGTATGTATTGCGGTCTGGATGTCTTTTGCTGCAAAAAAAATCAGTGGTAAGATTATAGCATTATATTTTCCGATTATGATATTTGTACTTTGTGGATTTGAACACAGTATTGCGGATATGTATTATGTATCTGCCGGATTATTTACAAAGGCGGAGTATGGAATCGAAGCAGAGGGTCTTACGTGGTTTAACTTTTTCTTTAAGAATTTATTGCCGGTTACACTTGGAAATCTCGTTGGAGGCTGTCTGGTTGTAGGAGTGGGATATTGGTACGCATTCTTAAAACCATTTAAAGCCAAAAATAGAGCATTGGAAGAAGAAGAAATCATTCATGCAGAGGAGTATTAGGAATCATATGAATTTAGAGGAAGAGGTTGTAAAACAACTGATAAAAAAGAATTACCATATTTCATTTGCAGAGTCCTGCACAGGAGGACTTACAGCAGCCACGATTATCAGTGTGGCAGATGCATCTAAAGTGTTGGATATCAGCTTTGTAACCTATGCAGACGAAGCAAAAATAAAATATTTGGGAGTAAAAGCAGATACCATATCACAGTTTGGTGTGGTGAGTGAGGAAGTTGCACATCAGATGGCAGAAGGAGTTGCAAAAGAAGCAGGCTCAGAGGTGGGAATTGGAATTACCGGAATTGCAGGTCCGACAGGTGCAACAGCCACAAAACCAGTGGGAATGGTGTGCTTTGGAATCTGCATGAATGGACGGGTAAAGACGTATACTATGCAATATGGTGCTATAGGAAGAAATGAAGTCCGGAAAAAGAGTGTGGATTTTGTGTTGCGACAGCTTTTAGAGGAGATGAAATAGAGCTGTAGTAAATCTCATCCTATTATACGATTACACTTAATTTGGTATGTTATGTCTAAATTAGATTCAGAAGGAGTGAAAATATGGCAAAGATACTTGTTGTGGAGGATAATCCAGATTATCAGGAGCTTCTGCAAAATTTTTTAGAAAGTGCTTGTCATGAAGTAAAAACTGCAAATGACGGTGTGGAAGCACTTGATTTTGCCAGTCGATGTTTTTTTGATTTAATTTTGCTTGATCTAATGATTCCGAAAATTGATGGTTACGGGGTTTGTGAAATGATTCGTAAAATGCATGATATTCCAATCATCATGCTGACAGCATTAGAGAGTGAAGCATATCAGATGAGGGGATATGATTTAAAAGTTGACGATTATATTACAAAGCCCGTGTCCATGCCATTGCTGCTTCAAAAGGTCGAGGCTGTTTTACGCCGGACAATGCAATCAATGCCGGAAATACTTCACTATGGAAATATATCGTTAGACTTAAAGGCACATACATTCTGTATTGCAGGGGAATTTGTTGATTTTACGCTTCGTGAATTTGAAATTTTACAGGAGCTTGTGAAGATTCCGGGTGAGGTGGTAACCAGAAAGGCACTCCTTGCAAAACTCTGGGGATATAACTTTTATGGTGATACACGTATTGTAGATACACATATGAAAAATATTCGTAAGAAGTTAGGCAACCATGATTGTATCGAAACGGTTCGGGGTGTTGGGTATAAGCTTCGGAAAGAGGAATTATGAAAAAACTGACAATCAAAACCTTTCTAATACTGCTCATTCTTTCATTAGCAGTCAGTCTTTTTGCATATTGCTGTATCTGGTTTTTTCTCCCTTATACGAATAAAAATCAAGCACAGCGTGAACTTGATAAGAAAACAGAACAGTTGATTTCAACACTGCGAATAACAGAAAAGTACAATAGCGAAATGTTTTTTGTAGACTTTATCAGCGAAACCGGTGCAGATGTGATGCTGATTAACGACGAAGATCAAAGTGTCAGTTTGTTTACCTTTGAAGAAAACAATGTTGATATTTTTCAGGGGAATAAACAGCCGTTTCGGTTTGTCGATTCTACAGATGAATATGTTCTTATTATTCGTTACAATCCATCTCGTACTGACGAAATCACAGAAGCAATGATAAACAGCATACCATATGTGACAGGAATCATTATTATCATGTCTTTCATAAGTGCATTCATTTTCTCCCATTATACAACACGGCCGATACTAAGAATCAGCAAAATTGCCAATCGGATTGCAAATCTTGATTTTAGCTGGTATTGCCCTGATGTGCGCGATGACGAAATCGGTATGCTTTCAAAAAGCATTAACGAATTATCTGACAGGTTGCATGAAGCACTTGATGAGCTCCACAGCCGCAATGTGATTCTGGAGGATGAAATTACGCTTGAAAAGGAACGTGAACGCAGAAGAATGCTTTTCTTTTCAGGAGTTTCTCATGAGTTGAAAACACCGATTGCTATTGTTATCGGTCAGCTTGAGGGCATGCGGGCGGAAATTGGTGTGTATAAAGACAGAGAAAAATATCTTGCACGCAGTACGGAAATCTTGCAGTCACTCAATTGTTTTATCAAGGAAATTCTTTTGGTTTCCCATATTGATATGGAAAAACAAACGGCAGTTGCAGCGGTTAGCCTTTCTGGGATAATTGATGATTTGCTGTATGATTATTCGGAGTATGCTGTGATTTCTTCAATCAGTATTATCAAAGAAATTGAAAAAGACGTGTTTGTATATGGTGATGAGGTAATGCTAAAAAAAGCAGTCAGTAACGTTTTTGGTAATGCTGTTACACATTCACCTGAAAATGGCAGCATAACAGTAAGGCTTTTTCAAGGCAATGGCAGGGCTAAGCTTGAGGTTACAAATTCACCTGCACATATAGATGAAAAGCATCTGCCCCATCTTTTTGAAGCTTTCTATCGTGTAAATCAATCTGCAAAGAACGGAAGCGGACTTGGTTTGTACATTACAAGAATGATTCTGGAAACCTATCATATTCCACATTTTATAAAAAATATCGATGATGGGGTACAATTTACAGCAGAATTTGAGGAAGCATCAAGCTAATTTGATGTTTCTTTTTGATTACCGGCTTCCATGCAAAAAGAACATAAACTCCAGACAAACTCCACATAAACTCCAGGCAAATTACACAAAGTATATGCTATAGTATAGATACATAGTCGGATATCCATTGTGTTGATGAAAGGAGAAATGTATCTATGAAAATTGATGTAAATCATATAACTATGATTTATCCATCGGGCAAAAAAGCTTTGCAGGATATTTCCATAAGTGTCGAAAGTCCTGGTTTTGTTGGGATTCTCGGTCCGAACGGTGCCGGAAAAACAACGCTGATGAAGTTGTTGATCGCTGGACTGATTCCTACAAAGGGAGAAATACTTCTTGACGGAAAGCCGCAGCTTTCGCAGGAAAAAAAGCTGAAATCGCAGCTGGGTTACCTGCCGCAAAGTTTTGGTTTGTATGACGAACTGACAGTATGGCAGTTTCTGGATTATATGGCGGCATTAAAGAATGTGAAGGACAGAAAAGTAATTGACAATGTTCTAGAACGAACAAATATGACGACGAAGAAAAAAGTGCGGATTCGTAATCTTTCTGGTGGTCAGCGGCAGCGTGTGGGCATTGCACAAGCACTTCTAGGTGATCCGCAGCTTATCATACTGGACGAGCCTACGGTTGGACTTGACCCGGAAGAACGTGTAAAATTCCGTAATATATTTTCGGAGATGGCACAGAATAAAATCATTCTGCTTTCCACACATATTGTTGAGGATGTTCAGGCAGTTTGTAACCGGGTGCTGGTTATTCATGACGGTTTAATTCTCTTTGACGGCTCACCCGCTGAATTGATTTCGCAGTCAGAGAATCATGTAGGAGTTTACCTTTCAAAGCTTGGAGATTCTGTGCCCGCAGATTGTCAGGTGGTTTCAAAGATTAACACAGCTGACGGAATCCGATGCAGAATTGTAGCAGAGCGGCTGCCTGGCTTTGTGCAGGTCGCTGAGCCTACGCTTGAAGACGCATATTTATATTGTATTCACAAGGGGGCATAAAATGAGATTATTTTCTTTGTATCGTGTTGAGCTGCGACGGCTTTTGCTATCCAGAACAATATGGATTATCGCAATTTTATGTCTGTGTGCACTGCTTCCGGGGTATTCGGTTTTTACGCCGAACAATGCTGAAGTAATGTCCGGAAAGTATATTGTAAATCCCGTACTGGCAGGAACGGTAATCGGTGCTGTATTGTGGGCTGTGATTACAATTTTAGAAACTGACAGACTTCACCGCAGCAGCACAGATGTATTAACAGATTCAATTGCCTCGCCAATCAGCCTGTCTGTAGCAAAAACATTGGCAATGATGACCATATCTGTGTTTGTAACCGTTATTGTTTCTCTGCTTTATCTCCCTTTTACAGCAGCGAAGATGGAATATTTATTTGCAGCAGATTTTTATTTTTTGCATTTTCTTGTTTTTATGCTCCCGACATGGTGGATTTCCATTCTGTTTACAGACGCTTTTTATCAGATTACACGCCGTATCGAGCTTTCTGTGATGCTTTATGCAGTACTTGCTTATTTTAGTTTCAGCGGTTTTGTTTCAGACGACTATTTTATGTGCTGGCTGAATCCTTTGACTGTCACTTATTCCGACGGTTTTCCAAGTTACTGGCCCCTTCGCATCGGGATTTATACCCGAATGATATGGCTGGCAATTGCTTTGGGAGCATGGCTAATGTCGCTTATGTGTATCCGCAGATACCAGAAAAATCTTGTGTCATCCTTTGTCAGGGGACTTAAAAAGGTTTACTTTCTGGTGGCAGCGATGCTTTGCATATCTGTCGGAGCATTTTTGTGGGTGAGTCAGCCCTTTATCGACCATGGTCCGGAAGAATATGATGAAAACTATTATGACAAACATAACGATATACCGAAGGGAAATGTATCTGCCGTTCATTATTTGCTGAAAGTGGATCCCGTGACGGGAAGGTTATCAGGCAGAGCAGAGTATACGCTGATTTCCGTTATGAGTGGTGAAAATATGCTGACGCTGAATGCAGGCTATAAAATTAAACGAATCACATATGATGATAAGGATATTGAATACGAAACACGTAATGATGATACAAACGGCGAACGTTCAACGATTTTTACCCTGCCAGATGCAAACGGAAAAAGACTTGTGGTTGAATATGAGGGGTTCCCTACAGTTGCAAGGTATATGCCTCTTTCTATTTCCGATAGTATTGATCCGGATTATATTTCGCTTATGGGGGCTTCTATTGCTCCTGACATGATGAATTACAATATTGACAATAAAAATACAACTTTTGAAATTACCATTCCAGATGGACTTATTCCTATTTTTGCACATGAACAGATGACAGATTTTACCGTAAACAACGATGGGACAAAAACCTGGAAAAGAACAGGAGAATTCATTGGTTTGTTTTTCAGTGCAGGAAAATTTGTAATAGATTCATTTTCGGTGGGAGAGGCAGGCATAGACTTTGCTTACGGTAAAATCTATGAAGAACCCGTGCAGGATTATGATATCCGTCAGTCAGTTGTTGATGTATTTGATTATTGTAATGGGCATTATGGTGAAAGCGGTTATAATACGGATAAGCGTCTGCTGATGATTCAGCGGAGTGCCATGTACAGGGGAGGGTTCGCTGCTAAAGGATTTTGTGAGTGGTCTGAAACTTATCTTTCTCCTGAAACGCTTAAGGACGTTGACAAAGGGGCAACCTCCACTGAGGTTTTCATTCATGAGATGATACATCAATGGTGGGGGGGTTTTGGCTTAAAATGTTTGGATGATGGTCTGTGGTCAGATGAGGGACTTACGGTTTACTCCACATATCGCATGGTCAAGGAAAAATACGGACAGCTTTATGCACAGCAACATTATGTTGATGAGTGGCAGAAGGCTGTTGATGAGCAAAACAGGAATTTCTACAATCGTTATCCGGAATATCTTGAAAAGCTCCCTAAAAAATATCAAGCGAATATAAATGAGAGTAATTTGGGTACTAATCTGTACAAGAGAATGCCGTTGATGATTCTAAAAGCCGAGGAACTGGTGGGCGGCGAGGAAAAAATGGATGAAATTCTGAGTAAAATGTATGCAGACAGAGCAAGTTATGATTATGGAGCGGAATTCACCTATCAGGATTTTCTTAATTATTGCGGATTAACAGAGGAGGATTTGTGTCTTGAGTAAGATTTTTTATTATGAATTGAAACGAATGCTGCTTAGTAAACTTTTTATCGGAATGCTCATTGTAAATGGTGTATTTGCATGGTATGTGCTGAAGACGGATATTATTGCAGGAATCGCTTATACTGCACCTTTTTCTGTATGGAGTTATTGTGCCTATCTTGGAAAGGTTATGCCAATTGCAATCATAGCAGTTTTGCTTCTGCTATCCGGCTATTACGGAAAAAAACAGAAGCAGGTCGAGATTCTGACTATGGCAGTACCTGTTACACAAACGGAGCAAATGATGATACGGACTGCTGTGATGGGATCCTGCTTCGCCATAATTTGTATTATGCTGGCAATAATCGCCATGATTTTTTATATTAGATTTTTCGGATTCGGCGGTTTTGGTTCATTTATCCTTCCGGCATTTTTCATAATACTTCCATGCTTTGTATTTTCTGTTGGTATTGGACAGCTGTTTGGCAGGTTTCATCAGAGCCTGATTTACTTTCTCATGTTGATTGTTTTTGTGGCTGGATTTTATGGTGTTCAGAATACATTTGATTTTTTTTGTGCAGGATATTTTTCGGCATATCCCCTTACACTCCCGGTAAGCAATAACGGAGAACCAGAATTTGCAATTGACATTAAATTTGGAGTATCAAGGCTGATATATTTAGCAAGTGGATTTATTTGTATTACTTTTAATGCCATGCTCTTAAAACATAAACCTAGTAAGGCTTAAAGAGAATGTACATTTTCATAATAATCAGTGATTATTAAATGCCAATGAACTGTGTTAAGTTCATTGGCATTGTTGATACTTCAATCAGTTTGGGGTTTGTTACTTTGTTGGAGAATGTCTGACAACCGCTTGCTGATTTTTATATGTAACGTTTTATGTGAACATAAATTTTCCCTTTCCGGGTATTTCCGCCACTGCCAGAAAAGATAAATTTTCCGTAACCGCGTACAGAAAAAATGTCTCCCTCTTTTAACAGAGTGCTATTTCGTCCGGTCACACGGCCGTTTAGAGTCACTCTCTTATCTTCAAAGAAGGAGAGTGACTCTCTTCTGGAACATTTTAGAAGAGTTGCAATGATTCCGTCAAGCCGCAGAGAAGTAACCGGAAATTCTTCATCAACCAGAGTTGGTTTTAGAGCGGGAATATCTATATTAGCTAGCTCACATTTCACGTTCGTATGTTTTACCTTTGTAAGTTCTTTGCAGATAAAGTCTGCAATGTTTTCCAGACAAAAAATATAGGCAGTCTTTTCTTTTACAAAGATATCCCCCAAAGTATCCCGTTCCAGCCCTAAATGCATTAAGGCACCAAGAAAATCCCTATGATTCAGAGAATCACTGAATTTCTCCAAAAGTGGGGTTGTTTTGATAACGGCAATCGGAAAATGTCCCGGATAACCAAAATCTTCCTCGCTTCCAAATTCCACAATCTGGCGTTCGCAAAGTTCATTTCCGCCAAAACATTCATAGTGTATGTAAGAAATATCATCTCTGATCTCTTCTAAAAGTGAGAGTTCAGCAACGGACAGGAAGTTGCTATATGTATAAATATTCTGCTGATAAGCACGTTTTGCAAGATCCATCAGACGGCCTTTTATAATATTGTCTTGATTCATAACGGTTCTCCTTAATATATAGATAAAAACAACTTTTGTTTCACTCTATGATACGGGTATTTTTATGGAAAGTCAAAGAATTTCACCGATTGTGCAAAAAGAAATAAAGGGAAAGAAAAAATTACATTGCAACTTTGTGAAAATATATCTATAATGTTATTACTTGTTTCAGATATATAAGTTACAAAATAATTATAAAAAAGGGTATAATAATATGAGATTCGTAATACAACGGGTAAGCAGTGCAAGTGTAACAATAGATGGAGCAGTTACGGGAAAAATTGGACAGGGTTTTCTTGTACTGGTTGGTGTGGCACAGACGGATACAAAGATTGTTGCTGATAAAATGATTCGGAAAATGCTGGGTCTGCGTATTTTTGGAGATGAGGAAGGTAAGACGAATTTAGGCCTTGCAGATGTGGATGGAGAGCTTTTGCTGGTATCCCAGTTTACACTGTATGCAGATTGTAAGAAGGGCAACCGGCCATCCTTTATTCAGGCGGGCAAGCCGGATATGGCAAATGAAATGTATGAATATATTATTTCGGAATGCCGGAAGACTGCAAAGATTGTTGAAACCGGAAGCTTCGGTGCAGATATGAAGGTGGAGCTTCTAAACGACGGACCGTTTACCATTTTATTAGACAGTGAGGAAATCTGTCCGGGTGACAGTATTCAGTGATCTGTGAAAATGAACAGAACAGGAATTGTCCGCATGAAAACTGCTTTGTGACAGGTGGGCAGGCAGGTAACCGGCTGTTTTATGGCTGGTTACAAATGATAGGGAGGAAGAGGTATGACAAAAGAACAATTTCAGACCTTATTGAATCAGAAAATTCTTGTATTAGACGGAGCAACCGGCACAAACCTGCAAAAAGCGGGAATGCCAACCGGTGTTTGCCCGGAGGCATGGATTTTAGAGCATCCGGAAGTGATAATTAAACTTCAGATGGACTATATAAATGCAGGAAGCAATATTGTATATGCACCAACGTTTAGCGGAAACCGGATTAAGTTAGAAGAGTATGGATGGGAAAATGACTTGGAGTCGATTAATGAGCGGCTTGTGGCACTTTCCAAAGAAGCAGTGGCAAAGACCGGATACCGTGCGTATGTTGCAGGTAATCTCACGATGACAGGAAGACAGCTTTATCCAATCGGAAAGCTTATGCCAGAGGAATTAATAGACGTATATAAAGAGCAGATTTGTTGTCTCGTGAAAGCAGGAGTGGACTTACTTGTGGTGGAGACGATGATGAGTCTTGCAGAGGCAAGAGCAGCATTAATTGCGGCAAAAGAAACTTGTGACCTTCCGGTTATTATCAGCATGACCTATAATGAGGATGGCAGAACCTTATATGGAACGGACCCGGAGACCGCAGTCGTGGTTTTGCAAAGTCTTGGGGCAGATGCCATTGGAATTAACTGTTCTACCGGACCGGAGGAAATGATTCCTCTTGTGGAACGTATGAAAAAATATGCGAATATTCCGATTCTGGCAAAACCGAACGCAGGTATGCCGGAGTTGGTTGATGAAGAGACTATCTATGCCATGACACCGGGACAGTTTGCAGAGTATGGGCGGAGACTGGTGGATGCCGGTGCAGGAATGATCGGAGGGTGCTGTGGTACAACGAAGGAGCATATTACCGCGTTGGCACAGACAGTACGGCTGATGGAAGTGCCGGAGGTATCAAAGGAGAAAAAACGCTTACTCACATCCGAACGGCAGTTGTTAGAAATTGATATCAACGGTGGCTTCTTAGTTGTTGGAGAACGGATTAATCCAACAGGTAAGAAGAAACTACAGGCTGAACTTCGTGAGGGCAGCCTTGATTTAGTGATACAGATGGCAGAAGATCAGGAAAGACAGGGAGCTTCGGTCTTAGATATCAATATGGGGATGAACGGAATTGACGAAGATGAAATGATGCAGAAGGTCATTTATGAGGTTACAGGTACGGTAAACCTTCCGTTATGCATTGACTCTTCCCATGTGGATATCATAGAACACGCACTAAGAATTTACCCTGGCAGGGCATTAATTAATTCCATCTCTCTTGAAAAAGAGAAGTTTGAAAAGTTACTTCCGATTGCAAAGAAATATGGAGCAATGTTTATCCTGCTTCCACTTTCGGATGAGGGATTACCGAAGGATATAGAAGAGAAGAAGAAAATTATTCACACAATATATGATGAGGCAGTCCGTCTCGGATTTACTAAGGAAGATATAATCGTAGACGGGCTTGTGGCGACAGTAGGTGCGAATAAAAATGCAGCACTGGAAACATTAGAAACCATTGAATACTGTAAGAAAGAAATGGAACTTGCCACCATATGCGGTCTTTCTAATATTTCTTTCGGTCTGCCAGAGAGAAGTTTTGTAAACACAGCATTTTTAACGATGGCAATTGCAAAAGGCCTTACAATGGCAATTGCCAATCCATCCCAGGATTTATTGATGAATGCAGCATATGCCTCGGATCTGTTGTTAAATAAAGAAGAAGCAGATGTACGCTACATTGAAAACGTAAAATCCCTTTCAGTGGCAGCGGGAACGGTAAAGGCTGGTACCCAACAGAAACCGGGTGCAGTTACGGAGACCGCCGGAGGTACATCCAATCATTCCAAACTATATGAAAATGTCTTAAAAGGCAATAAAAGAACGATGATAGAGGATGTGAAAGCATTTTTAGCAGAAGGAAACAGTCCGCAGTCAGTTATTGAGGAACATTTGATTCCTGCAATTAACGAGGTAGGTGTGTTATTTGACCAAAAGAAATATTTTCTTCCACAGTTAATTTCCTCTGCGGAGGCAATGGAACTGGCAATCTCTCATGTTGAACCCCTGCTTCCGAAAGCGGAAAAAGGGAAAGAGATGACCACTATTATTATGGCAACGGTAGAGGGGGATATCCATGATATCGGTAAAAACCTTGTTGTCTTAATGTTAAAAAATTACGGTTATCATGTCATTGATCTTGGTAAGGATGTTCCAAAAGAAATCATCATTGATGCTGCGATAAAGGAAAATGCTAGTATTATCGGCTTGTCCGCATTAATGACCACCACAATGATGCGCATGAAGGACGTTGTAGAATATGCGAAAGAGAAAAATGTTACAGCCAGAATTATTATCGGTGGAGCCGTTATAACCCAGAGTTTCGCAGATGAAATCGGTGCAGATGGCTATTCAAAGGATGCCGCGGAAGCTTGTCGGTTGGTGGAACGGCTTTTATCGGAATAGGGAGGACATTTGCAACTAAGTGCAAGCGGTCCTGGATTGGAAAACCAATAACCGGACCGTGAGCGTCCGCTTACCCAAAAACCACTACAAACCCGCAAAATATATTTGACATGTAAGCGGATAGTTGCTAAAATATCAGTAGTTGCGTGAAAATGCATATGTTAAGCACAGAAAGTGCATTTTTACTTTGAAAGGTGGAATGAAAGTGAAGAAAATGGTATTATCACTGCTTGTAGATAACACATCAGGTGTTTTAAGCCGTGTATCAGGTTTGTTCAGCAGAAGATGTTATAATATTGACAGTTTATCTGTCGGCGTGACGGAGAACCCTAAATATTCCAGAATGACGGTAGCGGTGAGTGGAGATGATCTGACACTGGATCAGATTGCAAAACAGCTTAACAAGTTAGAAGATGTTGTAGATATTACGGAATTGAAAGACGGTGAATCCGTATGCAGGGAACTGGTTTTGGTTAAGGTTAAGACAAACCGGGAAGAAAAGCAGCAGATTATTGCGATTACGGATGTATTCCGTGCAAAGATTGTTGATGTATCCATCGGTTCTTTAATGATAGAATTAACAGGGAATGCCAATAAAATTGAGGCATTCATTGGATTATTAGACGGATTTGAGATTGAATCCATTGTAAGAACCGGTCTTACAGGCTTAACAAGAGGTAGTGCTGATATGAAAGCGTGAGAGATTGCTCTTTTATCTTGACTGTTTGATTTTGCTATACTAAGAAAGGGAAATCATATTGTCAACCATCAGTAATACATATATTATTTTAGGAGGATCTGAAAAATGGCAGATGCAAAGATTTTTTATCAAGAAGATTGTAACTTATCATTATTAGACGGAAAGACTATCGCAGTTATCGGTTACGGTAGCCAGGGGCATGCACATGCTTTGAATGCAAAAGAATCAGGCTGCAACGTTATTATTGGTCTGTACGAGGGCAGTAAGTCATGGGCAAAAGCAGAAGCTCAGGGATTTGAAGTTTATACAGCAGCTGAGGCAGCAAAGAAGGCAGATATCATCATGATTCTGATTAATGATGAGAAGCAGGCTGATATGTATAAGAATGATATTGAACCGAACTTAGAGGCAGGCAACATGTTAATGTTTGCACATGGATTTAATATTCATTTTGGATGTATCGTACCTCCAAAGGACGTTGATATAACAATGATCGCACCAAAAGGACCGGGTCATACAGTACGTAGTGAGTATCAGGCTGGTAAGGGTGTTCCTTGTCTGATTGCAGTTGAACAGGATGCTACTGGACAGGCTCAGGAAATTGCTTTGGCTTATGCTTTGGCAATTGGCGGGGCGAGAGCCGGTGTTTTGGAAACAACGTTTAGAACGGAGACCGAAACAGATTTATTTGGTGAGCAGGCAGTACTTTGTGGTGGTGTTTGTGCATTAATGCAGGCAGGTTTTGAAACATTGGTAGAAGCTGGCTATGATCCGAGAAATGCATATTTTGAGTGTATTCATGAGATGAAGTTAATTGTTGATTTGATCTACCAGTCAGGTTTTGCAGGAATGAGATACTCTATTTCCAACACTGCCGAGTATGGAGATTATATTACCGGACCTAAGATTGTTACGGAAGACACAAAGAAAGCGATGAAGCAGATTCTTTCTAATATTCAGGATGGAACTTTTGCAAAAGACTTCTTGTTAGATATGTCACCTGCAGGACGTCAGGTACATTTCAAGGCTATGAGAAAATTAGCTGCTGAGCATCCATCAGAGGTTGTTGGAGAAGAGATTCGTAAATTATACAGCTGGAATGGTGAGGATAAGTTGATCAATAACTAATTTCCTCTGTAGTTTTCGATAAATGAACTTAAAAGGGGTTGTCACAATTTTTTTCGTTATGCAAATGATGTAGGGACGATATGTGGCAGCCCCTTTTTAAAAGGGTGAAATCATGAAGATATATAGTAAAAAAGTATTGGCAGGTATTGTATGTGTAGGACTTCTTATATGCCTTAGTGCATGTGGAAAGGGAAGTAAATGGATTTTTTCTTTGAACGGAGAAAAAGTTTATGATAAAGACATTACGGTATTTGGTCTTATTTATGCTATGGAGCATAAAATTGACAATACTGATAAATTAAAAGAATTGTATGATGAAAAACAGACCTATCAGGAATATTATAAGGGACAGTTAGAAGATGAAATAATTTCAACGGTGCTTTTGTATGGAAAAGCAAAAGAGGACAACTGTAATCTTACAGAAGAAGCAAAAGAGGAAATCTTAAAAAAGGTGGATGAGTTGACGGCTTCTTATGGTGAGGACTGGATGGAAAAGAAAAAGATTAAATCTTCGGATATAGAAAAGATATATGAAATGAAACTGCTGGGAGATTCTTATATTAAAAAACAGAAAGAGGAAAAGAACGGGAATGATCCGGAAAACAAGGGGCGGTATATTAAAGTGTATCAGGTGACCTTTCCGACTGTTTTGCTGGACGAGAACGGAATGGTAAAATCCAATCAGGATGGCACGATACAAAAACAGTCAGAGGAAATGTCTGCCAAGAGGAAATCGGACGCAGAAGAGTTTGCCAGGAAAGTCAAATCTGGAGAAGCTATGGAGAAACTTGTTAAGGACTATGATAATACCGTGACAGGTGTAGAGAAGATATTAAAATATGAGGATTTGGATACAGCATACAGAAAGGAGATTGATAAGATATCTGTAGGTCAAAGTAGTGATGTGATTGTTTCAGAATATGGATATTATGTAGTAAAACTGCTTGATACAAATGATACAGAGTATGCTGACTTGTTATCAGATTATGAGAATGAAAAATCTTCTCAGGATGAACGTGCAGAAGTATTGCAGGAGCTTTATGATGCATGGATTCGGGATGATAAACACTACAAGAATTCTAAAAGATGGGATAAAATAAAGTTTGCTTCTTTTTTAAAGTGAGAAAATGAGTCAAGGTCAAGCAAGCTTGACCTTGATAAATGCTGGTTATCAATTTTCAAAGAAAACTGGTGACATAGGATATAATAATTACAGGTTTTCTCTGATTGGGTCATAAAGGTCAAGTACGCAATGTTCATCGGATGCAAAATGTTCACAGTTCAGGCAGCTTGTGCAATCACAGTTTACACAGTTTGATAATTCACTGGTTGTTGTTTTCTCATAAGAACTGCATCTTTTTGCTACATCTTCATAGATTTTTTTTGAACTTCTCATGATGGTTGCTCCTTTCTATATATGCAAACAGAAATAGTTACAATTATAGTATGACTTGACAAGAGATACTTCATTCAGTAAAATGAGGGTATTTTATGGAAATATAAGACATTTCTAAAATTTTTAACAGATATCATTAGGAGGATGATTTTTTGGAACCCGAATCGAATTTAATGCAATTAGTAGCAATATTATTTTTGGTTTTACTTTCTGCTTTCTTTTCTTCTGCAGAGACAGCACTTACCACAGTGAACAGGCATCGTTTAAGAGCGTTGTCAGAAGATGGCAATAAGACTGCAGATAAAGTTCTAAAGCTTGTGGAGAATCCATCAAAAATGTTAAGTGCAATTTTAATTGGAAATAATATTGTTAATATTTCAGCATCTGCACTGACTACAACATTTACAACAGCAGCTTTTGGAAATAAATTTGTCGGAGTATCTACTGGTGTGCTTACATTGGTTGTGCTGCTGTTTGGAGAGATTACACCGAAGACTTTGGCTACACTATATAGTGAGAAGATTTCATTGATTTATATCCATGTCATCGCACCGCTTGTAACAATACTCACACCGGTTATATGGTTTGTGGACCGTCTTAGTAATATTATTTTCTTTATTTTCCGGGTAGACCGGAGTAAAGCCAAAAATCAGATGACGGAAGGGGAATTGCGAACGATTGTAGATGTCAGTGTTGAGGATGGTGTTTTAGAGAAGGAAGAGAAATCCATGATTAATAACGTGGTGGATTTTGGGGATTCTAAGGCAAAAGATGTTATGGTTCCAAGAGCGGATATGGCACTGGTGTCGGTGGATGCAACCTTTGACGAAGTGTTTGACACATTTAAGGAAGATCATTATTCCAGACTGCCGGTATATGATGACAGTAAAGACACTGTAATCGGGATTGTATATCTGAAGGATTTGTTTTTCTACCAGAATCAGGCTGCAAAAAAACGGAATTCTTTTTCTGTAAGAGAACTTATGCGGGAACCGTTTTTTGTATATGAATATCAAAAGACTTCTTCCATTATGGCAGAGATGAGGGATCGTTTCGTTTCTCTGGCAATCGTTTTGGATGAATATGCTGCTGCAGTAGGTCTGATTACAATAGAGGATTTATTAGAAGAAATTGTCGGTGAAATCCGTGACGAGTTTGATATGGATGAGTTGGAAACTGTTACAAAGGTGGACGAAAATCGTTTTGAAATTGATGCGTCGGTTAAACTGGGAGATCTGGAAGACTTGATTGGCGTACCGCTTACGTCAGAGAACTATGATTCACTGGGCGGTTATGTGATTGAACTGCTGGATCATTTGCCGGTGGAGGGCGAAACAGTCAATAAAGACGGTATTACGTTAAAGGTAATTTCCATGGATAAAAACCGGATTGACCGGATTGCAATTTTGATTGATCCGGCATTGCAGGGATAACAGAAAGCGGTAAAGAAAAAATAGAAAGAGGGAAAGACATGATTAGTGCAAATAATGTAACGTTAAGATTTGGAAAGAAGGCTTTGTTTGAAGATGTAAATATCAAATTTACGGAAGGGAATTGTTATGGGCTGATCGGTGCAAACGGTGCGGGAAAGTCTACATTTTTAAAGATTCTTTCAGGTGAGATTGATACTACAAAGGGTGATGTAACAATGAATGCGGGAGAAAGACTTTCTGTATTACAGCAGGATCATTTTAAATATAATGATTATTCCGTTTTGGATACGGTTATTATGGGAAACAAGCGGCTTTATGATGTAATGAAGGAAAAGGAAGAGATTTATGCAAAGCCTGATTTTTCTGATGAGGATGGTGCAAGGGTTGCGGATTTAGAGGCAGAATTTGCAGAGATGAACGGATGGGAGGCGGAATCCGATGCGGCTACCATGTTAAACGGACTGGGAATTGATACGGAATATCATTATAAACAAATGTCTGAATTGGAAGATACTTTGAAAGTTAAGGTGTTGCTGGCACAGGCATTATTTGGCAATCCGGATGTCCTGCTGTTGGACGAACCGACAAACCACTTGGATTTAGATGCAATTGCGTGGTTAGAGGAGTTTTTAATTAATTTTGATAATACTGTTATTGTCGTATCTCATGACCGTTATTTCTTAAACAAGGTTTGTACGCATATTGCGGATATTGATTACGGGAAGATTCAGCTTTATGCAGGTAATTATGATTTCTGGTATGAATCAAGCCAGTTAATGATCAAGCAGATGAAAGAAGCAAATAAAAAGAAGGAAGAGAAAATAAAAGAACTTCAGGACTTTATCCAACGATTTTCTGCGAATGCTTCCAAGTCAAAACAGGCCACTTCCAGAAAACGTGCATTGGAGAAGATTCAACTGGATGAAATGCGGCCTTCCAGCCGTAAATATCCTTATATTGATTTCAGACCAAATCGTGAAATCGGTAACGAGGTTTTGACTGTGGAGAATCTTTCAAAGACTGTGGACGGAGTGAAGCTTTTAGATCATATTTCCTTTACCATTGGAAGAGAAGATAAGGTAGCTTTTGTCGGACCGAATACGATTGCTACTACTATGCTGTTTAAGATATTGGCAGGGGAGGAAGAACCGGATGAGGGAACTTATAAATGGGGAGTAACAACTTCTCAGGGATATTTTCCGAAGGATAATACAAAAGAGTTTGATAACGATTTAACGATTGTGGAATGGCTGACACAGTTTTCGGAGGAGAAAGATCCTACTTATGTAAGAGGATTTCTTGGAAGAATGCTGTTTGCCGGTGACGATGGTATTAAAAAGGTCAAGGTATTGTCAGGAGGGGAAAAGGTAAGATGCCTTCTCTCTAAAATGATGATCATGGGATCGAATGTGTTACTGTTAGATGAACCGACAAACCATTTGGATATGGAGTCGATTACTGCTTTAAACAACGGTTTGATTAAATTTCCGGGTGTGGTTTTGTTTTCTTCGCAGGATCATCAGTTTATCCAGACAACAGCAAACCGTATTATGGAATTAACGGCTGCAGGATTAATTGACAAGATGACAACCTATGATGAATATCTGGAAAGTGATGAGCTTGCCAGAAAACGACAGGTTATGAATCTGGAAAGTACTGACGAAGAATAGAAAAATCCTGTATCTTATGCGATAGGAGGTTATTCTGTGAAAAGGACGAGGAAAATAACAGCATTATCATTCGTGATGATGATGGGGCTGACCTTTTTTGCATGTGGAAGGACGGATGAAGAGTCTATTGAGGATCCGGCTCCAGTAGAAATGGAAGAGAAACAGACGATTGAGCTGACGGATGATGTCCGTGAGATAGAGATGCCCTTAGAGGATGGGGAGACGATTTATGTTTATTCTTGGAATCAGGAATTAGGTAATAAGCTGAATTATTTTAAAGAAGCTTATCCACAGTATGCAGACCGGGTAGAGTTTGTGAATCTTGGGTTGGAAGGGAATAATGATGAGTACAAAACAGCGATAGAAACCTTGTTGCAGGCAGGGCATAACGGAACGGACAAATATCCGTCTATTTTTGCTGTGAGCAGTGATTCGGGACAGGAATATGTGCAGTCTGATTATACGGTAGCACTGGATACCATTGGCATTGATAAATCCGATTTAGAGAATATGTATCAGTATACGCTAAACTATGCTTCTTTTGACGGAGATATGAAAGCACTGACATGGCAGGCAACACCGGGCTGTTTTCTTTATAGAACCGATATTGCAAAAGAGGTTTTGGGAACTTCCGATCCGGAATCCGTGCAGAAAGCCGTAGAGGATTGGGATAAATTCTTTCAACTGGCAGACAAGATGAAGAACGCAGGATATAAAATGGTTTCTGGTCCGGATGATATTAAGTATGCTATGCTTGACCAGAAAAAGACACCTTGGGTAATAGATGATATATTAAATGTGGATCCGGTAGTAACGGAGTATCTGGAAGCTTCCCAAAAGCTGTATGACGGAGATTATACAAACAAAACCAAGCAAGGGGATCTGGAATGGAAGTCGGGTTTTGATGGCGATGTATTTGGCTGGTTTGTTTCACCACAGTATATTCAGCAGGAGATTCACGCAGAAAAGCACAACGGGGAATTTAATGTATGTCAGGGGCCGTCTGTCTATCATTTGGGTGGAACCTATTTGAATGTAGCGACACAATGTCCGGATATGGCTTTGGCGGCACTAATTTTGCGGACATTATGTACGGATGAGGATGTTATGACAAAAATGGCACAAGAAACAGGCGATTTTGTTAATAATAAATCTGTTATGCAAAAGATTTGTGATGAAGACGCTGGAAAAACGGATATACTGGGGGAAAACAATCCGGTCTCTGTATGGATAAGAACGGCAGAAAGCTTGGATTTAAGCAGTGCTTCTGCTTATGATGAGCGGTTTAATGGTTTTCTGGATAAGGCCTCTGAGGACTATAACTCTGGATTTTTGGAGAAAGCAGAAGATGCCGTTGAATTGGTGAAAAGTTTTGTAGCGGATACTTATCAGCATATTACTGTGGAATAAAAAAGAATACGAATGTGTTTTTGACCATAAATGAAGATGTTATAAAACAGGATGTCCAAAAAGGGCTGCCGTTATCATAAAATGTTTCGGCAGCCCTTTGTATGTTTTGATGTGAAGAAAAATTATAAGTACATATTGGCAAGCTTTTGGAAAACGGGAATGGAGCGTTCCACTTTTTCGGTAGGGATGCAGTAGCTGATTCGGAAATGTCCGGGTACACCGAACGTGTCACTTGGAACCAGTAGCAAATCCAGTGTTTTTGCCTTGTCAGAAAATGCTTTGGCGTCTTCTTCCAGTGCTTTTGGAAACATATAGAAGGTTCCTCCCGGTTCTACGATTTCGAATCCCATTTTGGTCAGTTCCGTATATAGAATATTTTTGTTGGTTTCATAAACCGATAAATCTGAGGTGTCATACAATGATTTTACAACGGCCATCTGGATGATGCTCGGCGGACAATTGTGACCAATGCCACGGGAGATCTGACCAAACATATCTACGAGAAGGGATGCATTTTCGCAGGCTGGGTTTACTGCGATGTAACCAATTCTCTCTCCCGGAAGTGACAGGGATTTGCTGAAGGAATAACAGGTGATGGTATTGTGGTAGTGGGCAGCAATAAATGGGGAATCAATCCCTTCAAATACGATTTCTCGATATGGTTCATCGGATATAATATAGATCGGATGTCCGAACTCCTCTTCTTTTTCGGATAAGATCATAGCAAGTTTATCAATAGTTTCTGTTGAATATACAATTCCGGAAGGATTATTTGGGGAATTAATTAACACTGCCATTACCTTGTCGTTTAACATTTCTATAAACGCATCAAAGTTAATTTGGAACGTACTGATATCGGCAGGTACAACATTGAGTACAGCACCGGATGCACTGATATATGGCATATATTCCGGAAAAAACGGTGCAAAGGTGAGGATTTCATCACCCGGTACAGTGACAGCCCTTACGGCATGGGCAATCGCACCGGCAGCACCGCTTACCATAAAGATATCTTCTTTTTGGTAGTTCATCTCAAAGCGGTCATTTAATGACCTGGCAACGGCATCTCTTACCGAATCAATACCAAGGCTTGGAGAATATCCGTGAAGTGTCACAGGATCTTCCGATTGTAAAAGCCGAAGCATTTCCTGAGTGAAGGATTCCGGTGTGGGGACGGAGGGATTTCCCAGACTGTAATCGAATACATTCTCATAACCTATTTCTTTCGCACGCTCACTGCCATATGTAAATAGTTCCCGGATAACAGATTTTTGTCCTAACATATCAATAAAATTCTGATTTAACATAGTAACCCTCTTTTCATAAAATTTAAGTATTTTTATATTCAGCTTATATCTTAGCAAATCTCTAAAGAGGTTGCAATCCCTTTATGAATAGCAACTGATTTTGAGAATAAAACTTAAAAGTAAGAAAATAAACTTGACAGTATAATAACATTTTGTATAAAATGCAGTATAAGATACAGGATAAAAGATAGGAAGAAGTATTGAAAACTGCTACCGTTACAACAACGTCTACTGACGGAAGTAATAAAGGGAAACGGTAAAGATAAAATAGTGTGAAGAAGAAAAATCTGCGTTTTTGTGACTCCTTGTTTATTGAGTCTCTAAAGTGGTTGCAATCTCTTTGTGAATACGATAAAATATTGTAAAAAACAAATGTATTTTTTAAGGGGAATAGTATGGAAGAAAAGAGAGCAATTTTGTGTGTATCCTCAAAATATGAAGAGAAATATTACCTGAATCCGGATTTTAACGGGCTGCCGAAGGGAGTCAAGGATGAACTACAGGCGATGTGTGTGTTATTTACTGAGGATGTTGGCGGGATCTTGACGATGGAATTTGATACGGATGCTAATCTGAAATTTGTAACAATGGTAGATGCAGGAGATTTGCTATATGATGAGATTGGAAGCGTATTAAAAGTGAAACAGTTACGGGAAACAAAGCGGGAACTTTTAGAAAGTCTGGAGTTATATTACAGGGTATTCTTTTTGGGTGAAACTTTGGACGAGATATAATAGGAAAGTGCAGAGAGGATAATGATATGTTATTAGCAATTGATATCGGTAATACGAATATTACGATTGGTTTATTTAACAGAAATGAGATTGAGGGAACCTTTCGAATGACAACTAAGATTCCTAGAACATCGGATGAATATGGGATTTTTTTTTACAATATACTTCACAGTAAGGGACTACACAGAGAAGATGTGGATGCAGCTATTCTGGCATCCGTGGTGCCGGATGTGAATCATCATATTATAAATGGGCTGATCAAGTATTTTAATGTGAATCCTATTGTGGTAGGACCTGGCATTAAGACAGGAATTAAGATAGCAATTCCCAATCCGAAAGAGGTGGGGGCTGACCGGATTGTAGATGCGGTGGCTGCGTATGAAATTTATGGCGGTCCTGTATTAGTAATTGATTATGGTACCGCGACAACCCATGATCTGGTGCTGGAGGATGCAACTTTAGTTGGAGGTGTTACTTCACCGGGTATCCGGATTGCCGCTCATGCATTATGGCAGGATGCTGCAAAGCTTCCGAAAATCGAGATTAAAAAACCGGATGAGGTTTTAGGAAAAGACACGATTTCCTCTATGCAGTCGGGACTTGTTTATGGACATATCGGACAGACCGAATACATTATCCGTAAGATTAAAAAAGAGGCAGGGTTGAATGAAATGACGGTGGTTGCCACCGGTGGTCTCGGAAAGATTATATATGATGAAACGGACAGTATTGAGTTTTATGATTCCAATCTTACCCTCAAGGGATTAAATATTTTATACAATAAACAGAATGCGATATAATGAATTGCACTGATGTGCAAGCAGGCCATCAATTTTCTTTGAAAATTGGTGACATATGATAGATATAATAATTAGGGGATGGCATGGCGAAGAAGAATGCAATAGATTTACATAACAAATTAATATTAGCTCCGATGGCAGGTGTGACGGACCTGCCTTTTCGCTTACTCTGTAAAGAACAGGGATGTGATATCCTGTATACAGAAATGGTAAGTGCAAAGGCAATTCTTTATAAGAACCGGAACACAGAACCTTTAATGGCATATAGAAAGGAGGAACATCCCATCGGTTTGCAGCTGTTTGGTTCCGACCCACAGATCATGGCAGATATGGCTGCAAAAGTTCAGGAGAGAGGATATGATTTTATTGACATTAATATGGGATGTCCCGTGCCTAAAATTGTCAATAATCATGAAGGCTCTGCATTAATGAAACAGCCGCATTTAGTGGAGAAGATAGTTTCTTCCATGGTAAAGGCAGTGGATGTTCCGGTTACGGTTAAGATTCGCAAAGGTTTTGATGCAGAACACGTAAATGCAGTGGAAATTGCCAAGATAATAGAGGGAAGCGGGGGTTCTGCGATTGCCGTTCACGGGAGACTCCGTAGTGAATATTATTCTGGTCATGCAGACTGGGATATTATCCGGCAGGTAAAGGAGGCGGTATCGATACCGGTAATCGGAAACGGAGATTTGCATACTCCGCAGGATATACGAAGGATGAAGGAGGAGACGGGATGTGATGCCTTTATGATTGGAAGGGGAGCAAAGGGAAATCCTTTTATTTTTTCACAGATCAAGACTTATTTTGAAAAAGGATATATTCCGGAACGTCCGGCATTATCCGACATGGTGGAAATGATGCTCCGCCATGCAGAAATGATGGTGGAATATAAGGGGGAATATACTGGTATTCATGAGATGCGCAAGCATGCTGCATGGTATACGGCAGGGTATCACAATTCATCCAAACTCCGGGATGATGTGAACCATGTAGAAAGCTACCGGGAACTGGAAGTCTTGCTTCGTTCCTGGCAGGAGACGGCTGATTGTCATTTATAAGACACAGACATGAGGAATAGTCCTTTAGCCGGTGCAGTATGCCCGGCAAGCCCCCGGCTGCAGCCTGTTAAGATAGCAGGGATTTCTTCGGGAGTACGAATGCCAAGGCCGATTTCGATTAAAGTACCGGAGAGAATTCTCACCATATTGTACAGAAATCCATTTCCAGTAAAGGTAAAAAAGAGCAGATCATGTTCTAAGTCTTTTTCAATATTGATCTCATAGATGGTACGGATACTGGATTTTTTCATCCGCTTGCTGCTGCAAAAGCTTTTGAAGTCGTGAGTGCCTGTAAGAAGACGGGCACCTTTTTGAATTGCAGGGATATCTAATGGCTCCGGAATATGGTGAGTTGTGCTGCGGAGAAAAAGATTACCATAAACAGAGCAGTCAATCCGGTACTGATACGTTTTTTGGACGGCATTTAAACGGGCATGAAAACGGTCAGAACAGGGGGCGATAGAAAGGATCCGGATATCTTTTGGTAAATAACCATTGATTTCCGATAAAAAATCCGAATAGCCGGAATGGTTTGACAGATTTTTGATGCAGTGAAAGTGGAAAACCTGTCCAAGGGCATGGACACCGGCATCCGTTCTGCCGGAACCTGTTATTTCAATAGGTTCTGACAGCATTTTCGAGAAAGTCTCTTCCAGTTTTCCCTGGATGGTATTGGCGGTATTGCCTTGTTTTTGCCATCCGTTGTAGCGTGTGCCTTCGTACGCAGTAATACATTTATATGAATTCATGGTATACCTCCCGGATAATTACAAATTGTTATATTAGTACAACGAATAATCTGAAATAATTATTCTGCGTGAATGTATCAAAGACTTAATATTCGTTGTACTAGTATAACAGAAATTACATAAAATGTCTGCCGGATGTCATTTTCTTTTGGAAAGA